>JAKADF010000255.1 GCA_021820805.1 Bacillota bacterium | reverse complement strand
TGATTGTGTTCCCGCAAGTGAGCGAGTTCATGGATGGCTACATAACGAAGAACCTCTTCTGGAGCTTGTATAAGCCGCCAGTTCATATAAATAGAACCGTTCGTCGAACAACTTCCCCATCTGCTTTTTTGCTCTTTTACAACAACACGTTTAGGCATGAGATTAAAAAATTTGCCAAGTTCCATTACAACATTTGGGATATTTAGTGCTGCACACGAGAACAATTTTTGGAAGACAGCATGGTTAATATATGAATTTAGTTCGTTTGATTCAAGGTGAGGCTCTGGGTTCAAATATACATAAATCTTGCAGTCCGTATTTGAAATAAAAATAGAATCAGTCGAATTCATAAGTTTATGAGTATCATGTGAAATTACTAGTTGAAATTGTTTACCGTGAAAATAGATTGTTTGAATTGCTTTTTCCGGACTTTCTGATTCGTGTGTTTTTACATACTGCTTTAATTTATTTATGACCCATTCAATATGCTTTTTTACTGTTGACTCAATTTGTTGAATTGTAGCGTACTTTGGTGCACTTACTATAAGCCGTCCATTCTTTACACGTAGAATAATATTTTTTTGGTTTATTCGTTTTTGAATTATTTCATAATCTATGGTGTAATTTTGGTGTTGTAATATAGGCAATTGTATCTTTCCTTTCGACAACATTTTAACACTGAACATGACCGTGATAGCCATATGAGGGGTGAGAAAAATGGATAAAAACCAGTTGCTCGAAAGTCTGAATATATCTATACCGATTATACAAGCAGGTATGGCGGGAGGACCGACAACTATAGAGTTAGTTGCGCAAGTTTCAGAGCATGGAGGACTTGGTACTCTAGGTGCGGGTTATATGTCGTCAGAGCAAATTCGGGATGCAATACGCAAAATAAGGGAAATGACGGATAAGCCTTTTGCGGTAAATCTCCTTATATATGAGCAGCCGTTGACAGTCGATGAAGATTTGTTGAATGCTGCTGCCAAAACGCTTGACCCCTATCGATGTGAGCTTGGCCTACCCGCTTTCCAAGGGTTGGAACCAGCGAAATGCGATTTTGCTCAGCGTTTTGAAGTCATCCTTGAGGAAAAACCTCCGGTTTTTAGTTTCACGTTCGGGCTGTTAAACAATAGTCAAATCGCTGCATTACAAGAACGTCAAATTAAAACTATCGGAACTGCAACAACCGTTCATGAAGCAAAAATTCTTGAGGATTTAGGTGTGGATGTAATTGTTGCGCAAGGAAGCGAGGCAGGCGGGCATAGAGGAACTTTCGATTGTTCATTTGAGGCTGCTTTAGTCGGTACAATGTCGCTTATCCCCCAAATCGTTGACAATGTTACACGGCCTGTTGTTGCAGCTGGGGGAATCGCCGACGGGAGACAAATGGCCGCGGCGCTTGCGCTCGGTGCTTCTGGTGTGCAGATAGGCACTGCATTTCTGTTAACGGAAGAAGCAGGGACTAGCGTGGTGCATCGACAAGCGATATTAGCAAGCCATGACACAAGCACTGTATTAACAAATGTTTTCTCGGGGAAACCGGCGCGTGCAATTCAAAATACCTTTGTGAATCAAATGACGAAAAAAGACAAACCGATTCCCCCGTATCCCATTCAAAACGCTTTAACACGCGATGTTCGAAAAGAAGCTGCAAAGCACGGGAAGGCAGAATGGATGTCCTTATGGGCTGGGCAGTCGTCTGCGCTTGCAAGACCTTGTACAGCAGGTGAGCTGATTCAGAGTATATTGGATGGATATCACAACACCATTTCTAAATTGGCAGATCTTTAAAAATCATCTAATTCTCGCCTTGCCTTTCGATACCTGCGCTTTCTATTGTTATAAAACGATAGAAGTGCGGGGCTTGGTGCTTTTGTATTTGAAAATGGGAGCGGTTTTTGTATCCAAGTATCCAACAAATCTGGATCTTCTATTTGGTTTGTTGTATCTTGTGCATAATTGTAATCCCCAGTAATACTTCTGCTAGCTTGATTAACTTTGGATGAATCCCTCCAACCATATTGTAAGTTTTGACCGATAAACACGCCTGCTGTACTGTCAATGCTGCCTACTTTAAATCCACCTACTTTAAAGTCGATAAAATGTGCCACTCTTTATAAACCTCCATTTGTTGTATGTGAGACCTCACAAAATTCAAGTACTGCTACAGCCTATGCACAACTGTGTTTTTCGTACGCTGTTAGTTTTAGCACAAATTTATGGGTATAGACGTAAACTGTTATGATTATCAAGCAGGGGGGCGTCTTGATGCCGGTCGCGATTCAAATCGGTTTTATGAAGGTTGGAGGTATACAGTCTGATTCTGGTGTGTTCTTTGGCGAAAACATGCAAAATGGGTGGGATAGCCATTCGAAGTCAAATTCCGCCGGTAATGGGGCCACAGGCGACTATAACCTTGCACCAAGTTATTTGAACCTTATTAATGACCCTGACTTTATCGATGTTCCTATTAATGACCAAGATATTAAATCACCAACTCTTGCCCATATCATGGGCATATAGGCGTTCTTAAACGTAGATTATTGCAAGTTTAAACGAAGGGGACGTCTTTATGCGTGTGCAAATGGTGTTCAATATTGGCTATATTCGCTTTTCAAATATAGACTCAGCTTCTGCCGTAAATTTTGGCCAAAGTATGCAACAAGATTGGCACAGTATCTCAAAGAGTAATGCCGGATACGGAAAAGTTGTAGGTGACGGGGTACACTTGGAACGAACGCGTGCACTTGTTCAAGACCCGGATGGTGCAGATTTGATTGCTGCTGAAGATTTGCGGTTTCGTGGTAAAGTCCGAGGACCAAAGTTGGTTTAAACGTTTTTGTCCATGAGAAGGGGACGGCGATGAATAACTTTTTTGATTCCTTCCCGTATCTGCAGCAGATGAACGAACAATTCCGCAATATTTTCGGCGATGATTTCGTTAAGAGTCTAATGACTTCTATGCAGTCTCAAGGATGGATGAATGGTCAGCAGGGATATCCTTGGGCAATGCCTCAAGGCCCTGCGAACGGGGCAGGGCAGCATCACCCGGGTGGGGCGCAAAGTCGACAAGGTGAACAAAAGAGCAGTGAGCAGCAGGGCCAACCGATGTTTAATCCGTTCGCAGGGCAAGCAACTGCTCCTGGCTTGTTCCCGCCTGTGGATATTCTTGAGATGCGCCATGAGCTTATCTTGGTAATTGATGTACCTGGACTTGAAAGGGCCTCGGATGTGAGACTAGCTATTCACTCAGACAGGGTAGTTATAAAAGGAGAATTACAGCCCTCCAGTAGCCGTACACGAGAGTGTACAGTTTTACAAAGTGAGCGGAGAATTGGACAATTTGAGCGCACTGTAATGCTTCCTATGCGTGTACGAAAGCAGCATGCTAAAGCTGTTTATCAGCAAGGACTTTTGGAAATTCGTCTTCTTAAAGAAGGAAAAATGCCGGAGAGTGATGGCACAATTATCGATATTGATTTTGCGTGATGAGGTTCATTAAAATACCGCCTAAAATTGCAACCGTAAAGGAAACAGCAGCGCGGAGAAATGTGTATTCACCACCCAAAAATGGAATTTCTGCAGGTAAACGTGGTAAAGATACAAGCTGCCATGACGTCATAAACGAGAATACTGCGCCAGGCGAGGCTTTTGCCGCGAGCAGGCCGGCAGCAAGAGGATATACGGCCCAGCGGGATCCCGTTCCAAAGAGCCCAAGCAATGCCCCAATAAGAATACCGAGGAGCCCCGCTTCGCGTCCAAACCATTTCGCAATACTGGCTGGGTGGAAAAACTCAGCCATAAGACCAGCGGCAAACATAGATACGACTATCCATGGCAGAGATTGAACAAACATATCCGCAGTTGTACCAAGAGCTGAAAGTGCCATATGCGGCGAGAAAAAACTAAGCAGTCCATAGCCGATAAGTGTAGCTATAAAAACCCCAATAAGAACCATATCCATTTTTTTGCCTCCCACCATATCTCAGGAAACGGACTGTCGCAAAGTTTGAACTAAGTTTGTCCATGTTTTCGTATCAGATAATTGAAGAGTCCACACTGCAGCACCTCCGAGTCCTGCATCGTTAACGAGCTTCAGTTTTTCTGCAAGGGTTTTATTGTTTTCATACCAAACCTCTTCATAACCGTCAGGCTTCGAATATTTGGCATACATCACGCCAAGTGAATCATCCCATGCACCAGTAGCGTGATGAGATTTTAGAATTCCTTCAACAGCTCCTAAACTAACCGCTTCGCTTGAAACAGACCCATTGTGCGTTACATGCCAAAACCTTGCATAAAATGGAATTCCAAGAATAAGTTTATCCGCCGGAACGCCAGTATCTAGCAGGTCGTAAACTGAGTTTGTGACCCATGGTACATCCGCGACTGGCCCTGGGTCCTGGTCATTTGCCCAGTGTTCATCGTAGGCCATTAAAATTATATGGTCACAATAGCTGGCTAGTCCTGCGTGGAAAAATTCTGCGTTATCATTTAACATAACGATATCCGGCGTAATGTCCACTGATAAATCAATACCACTCGGTGATAGCGCTTTATGCAAGTCTGCAATAAACTGTGTAAATTTATCTCGGTCGGATGGGTCAAGATTTTCAAAGTCAATATTTATACCATCTAGATGGTTCTCCACTGCAATGTTCTTAATTTGGGAAATTAGGTTCTGTGTCCCTTTTGAGCTGGCAAGCAGTTGCCGTGTCAACTTGCGGTTAAATTGGTTGTCTATGAGCGCCCATACTTTCACATTCCGTTTATGAGCAAAAGATATAACCGAATCTTGTACGTGGCTTGTAACGTCTCCAGAAGCTGAATTAAGTTGAAGCCAGGTAGGACAAAGCACTGTTACCCCTGGGTTGTTGGTAAGAAGCCGTTCAGTAGTGAGCGGTGATGCTTCAGTTGCCCAACCGACAGTAATTTTTCCGCTTTCTTTAGCCCAGGTAGAAATCGATTGAAATAAGCTTGATTGCATCGTTGATGCGCCTTCCTGCGTATCAATTGTGTCAGGCAGCTCTCTCATCATCATTTGAGCAGGGTCCGAAAAGGGAATGTGTAATAAAGACGCAATCGCGTTAAAAAATGAATGATTTGGCGGGGCTGCCGTACGCATATAGGAAGGAGATCCGATAAGTTCCGTTACTTCTGCATCCGCTAGACTAGAGGCTTCTAAATTTGCTGCACGTACTCTGCCATTGCCGCCGAACACGATGAGTACGCTGCCAATGCACGAAGCGGCTAAAAGCAGCAGTGCAGTAAGCATTGTAATCCACTTTCCAATATATGAGCGATTTGTATTAAACAATATGTACACCTCATTTTCACGGCTATATGAAAAGTTATCGCTATTCGTAGTCTATGAATCTTCTAGTTGAGTTAGAAGAATTGCGATAAAAAGATGTGTTTTGTATCATTAAGAGGAAGCGTGCCAAACGTTTATGGGGCGCACTCCGAAAGAAGGTCAAGACGAATTATGAGTCAGAAATGCAAGACAGAGGCTGTCCAGATTCATAAGATTGAATTACCGACTCATTTCGCGGTCGGCCCAGTTAACAGTTTTGTTCTTATTGAGGGAAGAGAACGGATTCTTGTCGATTGCGGACCAAAGCTTGATATAACAAAGAAAGCACTGCTTGAAGGACTCCATCGTATTCAGTTGTCAGTTGAAGATATTACAGGAGTTGTTT
>JAKADF010000001.1 GCA_021820805.1 Bacillota bacterium | reverse complement strand
AAAACCTTTGGTTTAAATAAAAAACACTCAACATTAAATTCCAAACAATGTTAAGTGTTTCAGACATAAAAATGGCTCCCCGAGTAGGATTCGAACCTACGACCCTCCGGTTAACAGCCGGATGCTCTACCGCTGAGCTATCGAGGAACATTAGGATTGGATTTCTCCAATCACTATATATGGTGGAGGTAAACGGATTCGAACCGATGACCCCCTGCTTGCAAGGCAGGTGCTCTCCCAGCTGAGCTATACCCCCACATTGCCGCTTACTGCACTTGACAGCTTGTCCAGCGACAAGAGATAGATTAACATACTCCAGGAAATATTTCAACTGTTATTCATTCATACATTAACAGGAAATTTATAGTCAAAAAGGGTGCAGTCAAACATTCAGTTGAACACCAAGCCGTTCAAACGTTCTTGTCACCACTTCTTGTACAATGTGCTCAGCTTCGTCAAGACGTTTACAACTGGTACTAATGAGATCAACAGCATCTTCGACCCATTCAATTGGGTTGTTTCCGCTAAAATCTTCAAAACAAGTTTCCGCAATCAAATCTCGATTTTCCTTAGCCCATTCAATGCCCACTTCAAGTGCTGTTTCTTCAAAATGGGGAATTTCCTCATCAGGAAGTGTGTCTAACCAGGCATCAAATTCTGTATGCTCCAAGTTTAGCTGCCTCCAATTTGCTGTGTGATAATCAATCAAACTTTACTCAATCTTATCATAAACGATTATTCCTCAGCCGAGGTAATTTAGATACACTTAAATGCATTCAAAAGGCGCTAAGCAGTAAGAATGCCTAGCGCCTAAAATACACATATATTTTTTAATGTTTAAGAGAGTATCACAAGTTTCCAGATACTAATTCTGCCTTCCCCTGCTCTTTTAACATATCAGCAACTTGTGCAACGTCTTTATCACCGCGTCCGCTTAAATTAACGATAATTACTTGATCTTTTGATAAAGTTGGAGCAAGCTTCATCGCATACGCAACCGCATGGCTCGATTCAAGCGCGGGGATAATTCCTTCAGTTTGGGACAAACGCACAAAAGCAGAAAGTGCCTCATCGTCATTTACACTCAAATACTCTGCTCGACCAATCGCTTTGTAATAAGAATGCTCGGGTCCAACGCCAGGGTAATCAAGTCCAGCGGCAATGGAATGGCATTTTTCTGCATCTTCCATTACGTAACATTTAAATCCATGAATGATGTCCGGTTTCCCTAACGTTAGCGGCGCCGCATGATAGCCCGTATTAATGCCTTTACCACCAGGCTCAACTCCGACTATTTTTACTGATAAGTCATCTACAAATGGATAAAAGAGTCCAATAGCATTTGATCCGCCACCGACACAAGCAACAACATAATCGGGGAGCCTGCCCTCTTGTTCAAGTATTTGCGCTCTTGCTTCTTGCCCGATAACGGACTGGAAGTGCCGAACCATTAAAGGATAGGGGTGCGGTCCAACGGCAGAACCCAGCAAATAAAATGTATCCTTATAGTTCACTGCAAAGTCCTGAAGTGCTTCATCAACAGCTTCCTTCAGAGTCCGATTTCCTGATTTCGCTGCGACCACTTTCGCACCTAAGAGCTGCATCCTAAATACGTTAAGCGCCTGACGCTTGGTGTCGACTTCACCCATGTAAATCGTACATGGAATATTAAACAGAGCGCATACGGTCGCAGTAGCAACACCGTGTTGGCCTGCTCCAGTCTCTGCAATAACGCGTTTCGCACCCATGCGCTTTGCTAACAAAATCTGACCGATTGTATTATTAATTTTGTGAGCTCCAGTATGATTGAGATCTTCGCGCTTTAAGTAAATTTTTGCCCCACCGAGTTGCTCGGATAAGTTTTTTGCATAATAAAGTGGATTTTCGCGGCCTACATAAGATTTAAGATAGTACTCAAATTCACGAATAAATTCGGGGTCATCTTTATATTTCTCAAATGCAGCAGCAACATTATCGAGCGCTGTCTGCAACATATCTGGTACAAAACTTCCACCAAATGTTAAATTGCCTTCGCCGAACACACCCTGACTCGAAACTTTAACTATGCTCATCCATAACTCCCCTTTACTCATCTCAACTAAACTGCTCTACGCTGGCACTTATTCTACACGATTGACTCTATAGAGTAAATAATATTTATCTGAAAATTTGCCCATATCCTTAACCTTAGTCCTCTTGCACTAATTTTGGCGGTTGAAGTGCATTTGCAATCCCGTTCGCAGCTTCATTCACTAAAGAAATCCACGTAGAAAATCGCTCTGGTGTCATTCGATATAAAGGTCCTGCTATGGCAATGCCAGCAAGGAGCCGCCTATCCTCCGTAACAATAGGTGCAGCCACCGCACATGCACCTTCGTCCAACTCTTGCTCACTATATGCATACCCGGACTCTACAATTTGGTTAAGTTCATTACGCAACTGTTTTTCCCGTTCAGGCTCAAGCGTTAGCCTTGCTATATACTGATCTTGCTGCCATGGCTCTAAATGAGCTAAAAGAACTTTACGGCTCGCGCCGCGATGAAGAGGACGAACGCTGCCGAGTCTCGTCGTTAACTTGATATCCTCCGGGCTGTCAATTGAGGAAATGCAAGTTCCATTGTATGTCAGCGGATCGACCACATTTAAGCTGACCGTTTCACGCGTAGCATGCGCCAGCTTTTCCATAAATGGAACAGAGATATTTCGAATTTCAAGCTCCGGAACCGCGCACAAACCTAACGTGTACGCGGTTATCCCAAGCATGTATTTTTTCGTTTGCGGGTTTTGATACAAATAACCATAATCACTTAGCGTAGTAACTAACCTTGATATAACAGTCTTAGGCAGATTGAGTTCCTCTTGCATTTCCTTGATGCCAAGTTCAACCCTGTATGTTCCAAAACGGCTGTGCTTGCTGCTTTTTTCTTGGAACAGATTTAAAATTTTAAGCCCTCTGGCAAGCGTTTGGGAAGTACGAGTTTTATCCACGAAACATAGTCCTTCTTGGTCTTTGATTTCTTACTCTGCGTTCCATGCCGGTAGCATCTTATTTAGTTTCTTGTCTTCCCGATAACCCAGCACATATTCTGCTTGCATAATCGTATGAATTTCCCGTGTTCCTTCGTAAATCACCAAAGCTTTAGAGTTACGCAAGAAGCGCTCCACTGGATATTCATTTGAGTAGCCGTATGCGCCGTGAATTTGTATTGCGTCAGATGCGCTTTGGAAAGCAATGTCAGACGCGATCCATTTTGCTAAGGACGTTTCACGTGTATTCCGCACTCCTTGGTTCTTAAGCCAACCTGAGCGATACACAAGCAAATCAGATGTTTGCAGTCCTGCCTCCATCTTTGCAATCATCTGTTGAACGAGTTGATGCTTGCCTATTTCAACACCAAATGTCTTCCGTTCATGCGCGTATTTTACTGAAGCATCCAAGCACGCACGCGTAAGTCCAGCTGCGCCTGCAGCAACTGTAAACCTTCCGTTATCAAGAGCTGACATTGCAATTTTGAAGCCTTCCCCTTCTTCACCAAGCCGATTTTCCACAGGAACACGTACGTCTTCGAGAATGACTTCTCCTGTATCTCCCCCATGAATACCAAGCTTTCCTTTTAGAGGACGGGTTGTGACGCCAGGGAATGACCGTTCTACGATGAATGCGGTTATACCACGATGCTTTTTCTCTGGGTCAACTGTTGCAAAGACTAAAATGTTATCTGCATAGTCGGCCATGGAAATCCATATTTTCGATCCATTTAAAACATAATGGTCACCATCTCGCACAGCCCTCGTCTGAAGTGCACCAGCATCTGACCCCGCATTCGGTTCCGTTAGCGCAAAAGCACCAAGTTGTTTACCTTGTGCTTGTGGAACCAAATATTTTTGTTTTTGTTCCTCATTTCCCCATTGCAGCAACGTCATGCTGTTTAAGCCTGTGTGAACAGAAACTGCAGTCCTGTACGCTGTATCACCATATTCAAGCTCGCTGCAGACAATAGCGAGCGAATTATAGTCCATACCTGCTCCGCCATACTGTTCAGGAATACATACACCCATTAAACCAAGTTCAGCTAACTTCCGAATAACACTGGTTTCAATATGATGCTGTTCATCCCATTCACGAATGTACGGGAGAATTTCCGTCTTCGTAAATTTCCGAACCATTGATTGCAGTTCAAGCTGCTCTTGACTTAACGAAAAATCTAACATTCACGAACAACCCCTTTTTCAATAAATTCTTGTATTTCGACTTCTGAAAACCCTTGCTCAGATAGAATTTCCCTCGTATGCTCACCAAGTCTTGGCGGAGGCAAGCGTAATTCAGGCGGTGTCTTGGACATTTTAAGCGGACTGCCTACCAATTTAAGGGCTCCAAATACGGGATGGCTCGTTTCCCATATCATCTGCCGCATTTTCGTTTCATCAGCCATAAGAGCCTGTTTCACGGAACGAACCGGCCCGCATGGAACGCCGGCTTGACTCATTTTTTCTATCATATCTTCCGTAGAAAATTGAATGATGTGCTTTTCCAGCTTCGTAATAAGTGACTGTCGATTTTGAACACGACTTGAATTTGTTTTGTATTCTTCTGCATTAGCCAAATCCTCTAACCCTAAGCTCTTACAGAAAGCTTGATACTGATGGTCATTTCCGACAGTTACAATGACCTCTCCATCCTTAGTTCGAAATAGTTGGTATGGAACGATATTGGGATGCTCATTACCAAATTTCTCTGCATCTCGACCACCGATGAGCACATTACTTGCAACATTCGCCAGCATTGCAATTTGAGCGTCATACAAGGCCATGTCAATTTCCTGGCCAATCCCTGTCTGTGTTCTGTGTACAAGTGCAGATTGAATTGCTATTGTTGCATATAATCCTGTAAATAAATCTGTTATCGCCACACCAACCTTCATGGAAGGCCCGCCATTTTCCCCAGTTATGCTCATCAGTCCGCCCATTGCTTGCATGATGTAATCGTAACCAGGTCTATTTTGTTCCTTGCCATAACCGGATATGGAACAATAGATGATGTTCGGATTTACACTGAAAACATCCTCATACGTTAGTCCAAGTTTTGCTGCTGACTTTGGCAGAAAGTTATGTATTACAACATCCGCCCACTTTAAAAGTCCCTGGATCACCCGTTTGCCAGTTTCCGACTTTAAATTCAGCGCAATGGAGCGTTTGTTTCGATTGACGCATAAATAATAAGCGCTTTCAGTACCTAAGAATGGAGGTCCCCACGCACGTGTATCATCCCCGCTGTCCGTTGACTCTACTTTTATTACGTCTGCCCCTAAATCAGCCAGGTTCATGGTGCAGAAAGGTCCTGCGAGTACACGCGTGAAGTCAAGTACATGAATGCTGGACCATGGACCCATGACTTAATTCCCTCCTCTTCAATTTATTTGCTTCGAATCGTAATTTAATCAGTTCGGTAAACAATTCGCTCTCCATCATCGTCGAATGTTTTTCCAGTTTTATAAGCCAATATTCAATGATGTTCCTATATGAGGAACATCAATCCTATATATAAACTCTAGCACTTAATACAGAATATTTCAATGGTTCAAATCCACTTGGAAAGACAGTCGAACTTTATAATAAAAGACGGTGAGTACATTTACGTACTCGCCGTCAGTTCCACGAAGCAATCTTACTTGTATAAACTTGAGGTTATTGTTTTTTCTGAAGTTGTTTTGAGAGCTCAATAAAAGGTTTCACACTATCTGGATTACCCATCGAATCGATATTGATGGCTGTTTCAATTTTAAATCCCTTTAAGATTTTCTTAATTGGAACCTCCATCTTCTTTCCATTTAGTGTCCGCGGAATAGCATCGACCGCGATAATATCGTCTGGCACGTGCCGCGCAGAAACCTTGTCACGAACCTCACGCCTGATTGCAGCTTTTAACTCATCCGTTAGTTCCGTTCCTGGTTTTAGCAAGACAAACAAAGGCATATATGCAGATCCGTCTGCTCGCTCAACATCTACAACCAAGCTGTCTACTACCTCATCAAGGCCTTCAACAACACGATACAATTCACTAGTCCCCATACGAATTCCGTTTCGGTTAATCGTTGAGTCAGATCTCCCATAGATTATAATGGTGCCGTCGCTTCCGACTTCAACCCAATCTCCATGACGCCACACGTCTTTGTACATGTCAAAATAAGCATCATGAAGGCGTTTACCATCGGGATCGTTAATAAAATACAAAGGCATCGATGGCATCGGCTTCTGAATGACAAGTTCACCAACTTCATCTAAACAGATGTTTCCTGTATCGTCGTATGATTGAATATCTGCACCAAGGAACCGGCACGAAATACGCCCCCGCCATACAGGCACGGTTGGAGCCGGTCCAACAAATGCCGTGCAGACATCAGTGCCTCCGCTTGTTGATCCAAGCCAAATGTCCGGCTTAATGGATTTATAAACCCAGTCAAAGTTATCTGAGGTAAGCGGAGATCCGGTCGATCCGATTGCTTTCAAGTGTTCAAGGTTGAAGGCTTTACCTGGTTCCAGGCCTGCCTTCTGACACCCGCTAATGAAAGCTGCACTTGTTCCGAACACTTTCATCCTTGTTTCTTCGGCTAACCGCCAAAGAACATCTAAAGTCGGGTACGATGGACTACCATCATACAAAACAACAGTGGCACCGACTAACAATCCTCCAACGAGAAAATTCCACATCATCCAACCCGTTGTTGTGAACCAGAAAAACCGATCTTCTGGCTTAAGATCAATCTGCATAAGCAATGTTTTCACGTGTTCGATAAGGATACCGCCATGCCCCTGAACAATTCCTTTTGGAAGCCCTGTAGTGCCAGAGGAATACAAAATCCAGAGCGGATGGTCAAAATCAACAGGTTCAACCTGCAACTCATTAATTGGTACATCAGGCAAGGCCACTTCATTAAAAGAATAATGATCGACAACTCGACCTTGATAATCACTACGTGAAAATCCAGATTTACCGTACAGATAAGGAATCTCGACAACATGTTTTATAGACGGCAATTGTTCAACAAGTTTCTTAACCGTACTGCGCCTATCAATATCCTTGCCGTTATATCGATATCCGTCTGCTGCAAACAGTACTTTTGGTTCAATCTGACGAAGCCTGTCTAGCACACTGTCTGAACCAAAATCAGTAGAACAGCTAGACCAAATAGCACCAATACTTGCCGCAGCAAGAAAAGCGACGATAGTTTCAGGAAGATTGGGCGTATATGCAGCAACACGATCTCCCTTTTTTACTCCCATCTGACGAAGACCTGCGGCCATCGCAGAAACCTGTTGGAATAGTTCATCCCATGATATCTCACCGCGAGACCGTACTTCTGATTGATAGATAATCGCTGGACCCTTTAATGTGTTACGATGTCGTAAAACTTGATTGACATAATTCAGGGTAGCTCCAGGAAACCATTTTGCGCCAGGCATTTTACGTTCACGGAGCACAGCATCGTAAGGCGTGTAAGAATGAATATCAGCGAATTCCCATATTGCTTCCCAAAAGTCCTCCAAGCAGTCGGCAGACCATGACCACAATTCCGAATAGCTTGCAAAAGAAAGATTTCGTTTTTCACGGAGCCACGAAATAAATTTTTCCACATTCGATTGTTGAGCGAATTCAGCAGACGGATTCCAGATTGGTTGTTCTTTGTACTGAACACTCATATATATTTTTACCCCCATCTCCACTTATAGAAAGCGCTATCATTAGCATATCGCTCTATGTCGAATGTTCGCAACACTACATTTACCATTTACTATTGGGCCACATACCCTCCATCGATGACAACAGCCTGCCCAGTGATGCTTCTCCCTTTGTCTGAAGCAAGGAATATGGCATAGTCAGCTATCTCCTCTGGGTCGAGCAACCTGCGCTGAGGTACAAGCGGATATATCACTTCTTGAAGAACCTGTTCTGTGGAAATACCTCGATTCTTAGCAAGGTCAGCTAATTGATTGCGTACAAGCGGTGTATCGACATATCCTGGACATAGTGCATTAACGGTGATACCAAAATCTGCGCCCTCAAGTGCGGCAACCTTAGTGAGGCCAATTAATCCATGCTTAGCTGAGTTATAGGCAGACTTACCTGCAAATCCAATCAAACCATTGATTGAAGCAATATTAATTACTCGGCCAAATTTTTGCCGTTTCATGATTGGAAATGCATATTTTGTAGAGATAAACGGTCCAACTAACATCAAGTTTATTATTTTCCGAAAGGTCTCTGTTGGAAAAGACTCGATATTCGCTATATATTGCATGCCCGCATTATTGACAAGTACATGCAAGCCATGAGCTTTATCCTCTGTAAACTCAATCAGTTTTTTAATATCTTCCTCACTCGAGGCGTCAGCCTGAAAAGAATCAGCACGTACACCTTCTTTACACAACTTTTGTGCCGCTTCTTCCGCTGCATCTGCACGCAAATCAGAAATAACAACATGCGCGCCTGCTCGTCCAAATGCCGTAGCAATCGAGAGTCCAATACCACTTGCAGCACCTGTTACAATAACAGCTTTTCCAAACATTTCAGTCCCTTGTCCCATTTTACATTGCCTCCAATCGTTAACTCATTCAGAGTAGAATGATAAGGGTTCATAATCATGAGCAAAATCCTTGACCTTACTGTAACAACCTGAATCCGGAGGTTGCTTCCCTTTTTCGACCCATTCCTCTAAATGGTAAAGTGCAGCTTCAAAATATGGTTGAACAGGCTGCTGTTCGCGCTTGTCTATTGAAAGGAGTCCATCCACATGATTTCCTCCTGCTATTTCATACAAACGATGCCACGCACTGCTGCCTGAAGACTCTACAACTTCTTTGTATGCAAGTGCATGGTGCCTAAATGAGACAAGACAGTCAAGATTGCCTGCAACCGAAAGAAGCGGTTTCGTAAGTTTTCCGGAATTGGCAATCGGTATGATTGCCCGCTTTAGAATATCCGTGCGTTCATGCCATGGATAGTGTGCAATCGGGGACGGATCCGTTAACCACTCATTAGACCAATCCTTTTTGAAAGGCCCCCAGTCCGGGTCGATATTTCTGCCGTACAGCCAAAGAGTAACCACCCAGTATCGTCTGTAATACGTATCCCAAAAAGGTTCCGACTCTGCGGGTAATCCTGCCTCCAAAATTTTTTCGTACGCATTTTTTTGTTCTGCCTTGGTTCTATTTCCCCGCCAATTTTTATAAATTGGGTACTCGGAAATATATACTGGCAAAGTAGTAAGTAAATGGCGTTTTTCGGTGTGCCAAAGCACTCCTTCCCACTCAATGCCGCCATCAAACAAATAATCATAATTCTCCATCATGACACGCGTTACATATCCCCCATTGCTCGCTCCAGCAATATATGTTCTTGAAGGGGTGGTGCCATATATGTCTATGACAAACTGCCTTGTCTTCTCAGTCAGCGCTTCATAAGCTGATTGCCATTCCAGCATTGAGCGAGTTGGATCACGCAAGATTAACCCAGGTGTAGCTTTATCACAAGCTGCGTATGCATACCCTCTTTGGACAGCAATGTCACTTAGAATATGGTCCATAGCAAATTCTGAACGTACAGAAGCCGTTCCACTAATTAATAACTTCCCATTCCATAAATCTACGCTCGGTAACCTTATTACAGCTTTTGCACGATTAATTTCACCAGTCCACATACGTCCAGGAACTTTTTTTTTACACTCGGCGGTCTATAAACAAGTACCTGTGCATCTTCATGAACGCCCACACCATTCGTTGTTAAGTCTGCGATTTCCTCAAGCTGGTTTTCTCCATTCAAACACATCCCTCTTTTCCAAATCCATTACCTTCTCACATAATTATCCCATATAATTCTGTTAATTGTACGCAGAAAAATTACGTATTCCTCTTCCGCGATTCAAGATGTATAATAAGAAAAGATACTGTATATTTATTAATAACTGTTGCGAAAGGGGGCACATCGCGTGAAACTGCTAACTCAAACGATTCACGCTATTGACGGTGGTGTTACAGCACCAAAAGGGTTCATGGCTGCGGGTGTGCATGCTGGTATCAAGAAACGCAAGAAAGATGTCGCTATCATTTACAGTAAAGTCCCTGCAAAGGCAGCAGCAGTTTTTACAACGAACATCGTCAAAGCTGCTCCCGTACTTTGGTCTGAAAATATCGTAAAGCAGAATCATATAGTGCAAGCAATTGTCATCAACAGCGGCAATGCGAACGCATGTACTGGAACAACTGGAATGGAACACGCCACTCAGATGGCCGAAACGACTGCACATGAATTAGAGTTGGATAAAAATACAGTCGTTGTTGCCTCAACTGGAATCATTGGTGTGCCGTTGCCTATTGAGACGGTTTGCAAAGGTATACATTCCGTATGTGAGGAACTTGCCGAATCTGCAGGCGCTTCAACAATGGCTGCAGAAGCTATTACGACTACAGACACTTTCATCAAACAAATTGCTGTTCGTGTGGATATTGACGGGCAAACGGTTTCTATCGGCGGTATGGCCAAAGGTTCTGGCATGATTCACCCGAATATGGCGACAATGCTTTCCTTCATAACAACGGACGCAAATATTGACGCTCTGCTTTTAGATGAATTGTTAAAGGAAACAGTGGATAGCTCATACAACATGATATCTGTTGACGGCGATACAAGCACGAACGATATGGTTGTTGTTCTTGCCAATGGCTCTGCAGATAACAACCTCATCATTGATAAACAAAGTGAAGGGTATTTGCAGTTTCGTGAGGCATTTCAATATGTAAATACTTATTTGGCAAAACAAATCGTTCGCGATGGCGAAGGTGCAAATAAATTACTCGAAGTCCATGTCAAAGGTGCAAAGAGCAAATCCTGTGCGAAGATGCTGGTGAAGTCAATAATTACCTCAAACCTTGTCAAGACAGCCTTTTTTGGTGAAGATGCAAATTGGGGGCGCATCCTTGCAGCTATGGGGTATTCTGGGGCTGACTTTGACACAAATCATGTCACGATTAAATTTAAAAGCAATGCAGGTTCTATCCTACTCATGAATGATTCTGAACCTATTCAATTTGATGAGGAAAAGGCTTTAAAAGTCCTGAAGGAATCAGATATTCATATTGATATTGAGCTTTCTGATGGTGAAGCGGAGTCAGTTGGCTGGGGGTGTGACCTGAGCTACGATTACGTAAAGATTAACGGAGATTACCGAACCTAAATCGAAAAACGAACAAAACAAAATGACAAGAGAGAACCGAATAAATATTAGTTTCCTTCTAATTCGGTCCTCTCTTTGGATTTTTTTCTTATTGCACACGCTTGTCTAATCCTACCCAAAATTGCTCACGCAAGCGAAACTTTTGAAGCTTTCCTGTTGCAGTTCGAGGTAATACATCAACAAATTCGTAACGCTTAGGCACTTTAAAATGCGCAAGTTTTGTTCGACAAAACTCATTTAACTCTTCGGGTGTGACACTTTCATTTTCTTTAAGGACAATAAATGCTACAGGAACTTCACCCCATTTTTCGTCAGGCAAAGCAACAACTCCAACATCAGCCACGGCCCTGTGTTGATATAAAACACCTTCTACCTCCACAGAGGATACATTCTCTCCCCCAGAAATAATCACATCCTTAAGACGATCCACAATTTCGATATAACCGCCAGGATGAACAACGGCTAGATCTCCCGTGTGAAACCAACCATCGTGAATGGCTTTAGCAGTTTCTTCTGGCTGTTTGTAGTATCCCTCCATAACGACATTACCACGTGTAACAATTTCGCCGATTTCCTTGCCATCCCAATTTACTTCCGTACCATCTTCCCGAAAAACTGACGTTTCTCCAGAGAACACCATTTCAACACCTTGACGTGCTTTGATAGCTGCTTGTTCTTGCAAACTCAAATCTGCAAACTCTTGTCTCCATTCACAATATGAGATAAATGGAGAGACTTCTGTTAATCCATAAACATGGATTACCTCAATGTTTAAGTGTTTTTGAACTCGCTCGATTATCGCCGCTGGCGGAGGAGAGCCTGCGGTTGCAATTCTTGATGGAACACTTAAGTGCGTATCGTTTATATTCGGAGCCTGAACCAGCATGTTTAATACAGTCGGGGCACCACAAGCAAGCGTGACATTTTCCTCTTGATATAAATCTAAAACTTGCGATGGAATAACCTTGCGCAAGCAAACATGGGTGCCGCCGACAGCTGTAATCGCAAAGACGCCACCCCATCCGTTGGCATGGAACATCGGTAATGTGTGCAAATATACGTCTTCATGCGTAACGCGCAGGTGGAAAAGGAAATCTGCAGCATTAATATAGTTATTTCGATGGGTCAAAACTACACCTTTTGGTTTTGATGTCGTTCCACTTGTATAATTAATCGTGAGCGGATCGTTCTCGTCTATATTAAAATTCACATCGCCTGCTTCTGACTCTTTTAGTAATTGTTCGTAATCTAAACCTTCAAGAGGAGATTTTGTAAAGCCACTATCTACTTGAATAACCTGGCGAATATTCTGCAGCTCATGGAGTACAGCGTGGACAAGATGCCCCCACTCAGAGTCAACGATAAGAATCTCTGAATCGCTGTGATTAACGATATATTTCACATCTTCTGGTTGCAGCCGAATATTAATAGGCACCATTACTGCTCCAAGTTGACAAATACCATAGAAGCATTCCAACATCTCATGGATGTTTGGCAATAAAACAGCCACTTTAGTTCCTTTTTGTACATCTAGTTTCTTCAGTCCATGAGAAAGCCTGTTTGTGCGTTCTCCAAATTCCCGATATGTAAATCTTTGATGCCCATCTACTACAGCGATCGAATCTGGATAAAGTTTTACTGCTCGGCGTTTAAAGTCAATTGGCGTTAATGGCGTGATCATATACAGGCCAGCCCTTTCGTCTCATTTTTCTACTCACTAATTTGAATATTCGAATCTTTATAATTAATACTACCTTGTCGATAGTATTGCAATCTTTTTCATAAAATTTGCTAAGGTATATATATACATGCGATAAAAATAATGTAATATTAATTACAAGTTATAAAGTAGACTAAGTATATATACCGTGTCGATATTACGGTCGTTTCAGTTCGCAAAGGGGTAACCGACATGATTGCAAACTGCGCAAGATGCGGAAGATTTTTTGATCGAACGATAAGAGATATTTGTAAAACTTGTATAGAAGAAGAAGCTGAATTTATAAATATCATACGTGCCTATCTGAAAGAAAATAAAATGGCAACTATCACAGATGTTGTTCGAGACACGGATATCGATTTAGAAATTGTTTTAGATTTGATTGAGGATGGGTTTATTGTTCTGGTGGACAATCCAAATATAAATTTTGAATGCAGCAGATGTGGTTTGCCGACTCAAGACGGCAGAATTTGTGCCCACTGCAGAGACGAACTCGTTCGCGAACTAGCAAACGCCACTCATTTGGTGAGAAATGTGAAAGAGTCAAGTGATAAACAAAAGAAAGTGATTTACCATTCCTTAAAATCTGAGTTTTAATTTACCCTAGGCGTGATGAATCTAGATCGCCTAGGGTATGCTCTTTCATCTCTGCTAAAAGGGATTTAAAACATTCGTTTTACTACTGTGATTCGTTTCCCCCAATAACTCCGTTTGTCAATTCTAATGTAACCAACCTTTTTAAGACCTCCGCCGTCTTGAATAACCCGATTATTTCCTGAGTAGATACCTACATGCCCACCATGGTCAAATATAACTAAATCACCAACACGAATCTTGCTTCTTGCAATAGGTACACCCACAGAATGATACTGTACTTGGCTTGCTGTGCTTATTCGATAACCAAGAGCATGATGATATACATATGCCGTGAAATTGGAACAGTCAAATCCATATTGCCCACGGTCTTCGTTATGCCCCCATATATACGGAGTTCCTAATTTACTTCTAGCAATTTTCATCACTGCGTTTTCCTTTTGAGATATGGAAGAACGTAGTGGTGCAACCGGTCGGATAGTTCTATCCAATCGAGTCCCGGGAGGCGGTAATGAAATCGAATTTGTTACAACCATTGCCTGGGCCAGGCTGCCTCCAATAAGAGCGTCAGGGCGGTTTTTTTGCAAGATTTCAGGAGGAACCTGAACTTTGAACGATCCCGTTGGCGAATTCACCCGTACGGTTCGAACTAAATCAGTTGGATACCGTGTCGTAGCAAAGTTTATTATTCCATTTTGCTCGTTTATATCAACAATGTCTTCACCCGCAGCATTTCTAACTTTCCTTACGTCCATCGTTACGGTTCCCGTGGATTTGTTATAGGTTGTCCTAAGAATTTTCGCAACGTCACCGCTTGTATTTTGTGTGACCGTTGGACTTGGACGCGGTCCTTGACAACCAACTAACAAAAAGGCAATAAGACTAAAAGATACTAAAAGATTTTTTTGTACTTTCATGGAGCCCCTCCTTGGCTTCAACATGCACATTGAAGAAGGGGATTATGCAAAAAAATATCCTTAGGGGGTTGTCTGCATCACACAGCAGCCATGAGAATGTATGATAAGATGATGACGCTTCATCCAGAGGATAATTCCAAGAAAAATGTGGAGGGAACGACTGATGTCAGAAATCGTTCAGAATAGTCGTTTCATCGAAACTTCAGATGAAATACCATCAGTAGATGAACTGACAAAAAGCATAGAAGAAATGCGTCAACAACTGCGTGAATTTGAACTTTTCGAAAAGTGTACCGCTCCTGCAGACAATAGTGAGGATTTCCTTCACGTAATGGAACTAGTTAGGGACTATTTTGCTGAAAAATTTGTTTTTGACAGATTATCTGTTTTTATTAAACTGCCAAATGAAAAATTCTGTGTGATGTTTGACGTAGTGGCTCAAGACGATATAGTACCTTTTCCTGCTGGAACATTAATGCGGCTGAAGGAGTCAGGTGTGGATTTTGTAATGATAAATAAGCGGACCCATTATAATCCTGATATCCAATCCTACAAGCAGTTTGTAGACGACGAACAGTTAGCTCATGGCGGAATTCGCACCCTTGTTAGAATTCCACTGGTACATAACGATAAACCGTTTGGTGTCATGTCGGTAAACAGCATTAAAGAAAAGCATTTTTCCCATGGAGAGGTTCCATTTATGGAACTTATCGCTGCTTGGATTAGCCGCAGTGCTTTCCCGCTAAGTTTAACTTTTGAGACACAGACGGCCGCCTATAAAGATATGCTGACAGGCTCGTTGAATCGTTCCTTTTTAAACGACTTAACTGTTGCACCAAAAAGCGGAATTGTAGAAACAATTGCTGGAGTATCAACTGATTTTCCAGATGTTTCTCTTTTATTTATTAACGTGAACCGTTTTAAACAATTCAACGACAGATTTGGATACTCCGAAGGTGATATCCGCCTCGCCCGATTTGTAAAGCTTTTGCAGGATGCAATTGGTGATGATGGATTTGTAACCCGTTTTGCCGGCGGAAGGTTTTTTGTAGTACTACCCGGGAAATCTAAGTCAGAAGCAGAACGGTTCAGGAACGAAATAGAGCTTCAGGCTCTTACCTTTAATTCTATGTACGGCGACTCTGCTCCTGAAAGAAAACCACTCAGCTTAAACATTAAAATTGGCAATGGCCAATGGCCGGAATTGGAAAAGCTAATGAATTCACTTGTAGAAAACAACAGTCAAAATGATTAACGGATTTGGAATACATCATTTATTAGGACCCAATTTTGAGGGAAATCATAGCCAAGTGCCCAAAAGAAAAATCCGCCGATGTTGAATTCGCGCACTAATTCAGCCTTCGCTAGAATACTTAAGGCATCGTTATACCATACAACACGATTTACACCATTTACGCGGTAATAGTAGAAGGGTGCGACTGCAAGCGGATCGATATAAATTGGAACTTTATTAGCAATCGCATTTAACAGAGCTGTTTGATTTACTACGATGTTAGCTGGCCGCGCTGGTGAATGTGGTAACGGCCAATCATCGCCGTAAAGAGGCATGCCTAGGTGCACTTTAGTGCTGTCCATGAGCGAGAAAGCATAGCGTAACACGTCTCGAATCTTATCAACCGGTGCTACTGCCTGCGGTCGTCCAATTGGAAAGCCCCAATCATATGTCATGAGCATAATACGATCCGCTGCCGCACCAATAGCCTGATAATCATATCCTCCGACCCATTCGTTATTGGGATTGTCGAAAGGCTTCGGCGGAATTGCGACGGTTACCAGAAATCCGAGAGGTTTCAGCGCGCGAACTACTTGCTCTACAAAAGAGTTGTAGCTGTTTCGGTCTGATGGAAGAATATGTTCAATATCTAAATTAACCCCAGCATAACCCTGCCTTTGGAGCTCTTGAATCATTTGTTCAATCAGGGTTTGACGCGCCTTTGCACTTTCAAGAACCTTATGAGCCAAATCAATACTAAAATTTCCGCCGCTTACAAGGTTTGAAACAACCATTAGGAATTTCACACCCGCAACCTTAGGAACGGGTTTAATGGGAGTCTGTAACTGTCCAAACAAATCAAAACTGTAGGTGAAAATACACACATAAGTAAGTAGATTTTCAAATTGACGAACGAATTGTACATCCTGATTTGAACCTGTAATAACTAAATAGGCGCTTGTCTCTATAGTTCGTTTCTGAAAAACGCGGTTTGGAACAAGAATTGTATTCCCAGGTATTAGTTCTAATTCATTTTTTTCTGGATTAAACGCAAGCAACAACTGTAATGGAATATTGAATTCACGCGAAATCGACCACAAGGTTTCCCCCTGGGATATAACATGCTGCTTTACCGTGAATACGACTGTAGAAGGAACGACTAATGCAATCCCTGGCACAAGAATGTCAGAGGTTAGACCATTTAAGCTTTGAATTACAGCTGCTGTAGTTTGATACTTTACTGAGATGCCCCAAAGGGTTTCTCCTGGCTTCACTACATGAACAATCACCTTATCTCATCCCTTCAGCATGGGATTCCTTAAGTAATTGGCAGTTGCTGAATGATTGGGCGAATCTTCGCATATTGAAATGTATGATATATATCCAATTCTGATTATCATTTATCTTCCCAATTTGAAATATCGTTGTTCCTTTGTTTTTGTGCTGCTTTTTTTATGGCTGAATAAAGTCCCTGACGAACATCTTGGGCCAAATCTTCATTAATTTCTCCATTGATTCTAGATCTCGCCTGGATTGCTCCTTCGAAACGCCGCAATAATTCTTGAATTGCATCTTCATCACCATCTATAATTTTTTGCCATAATTGGCTAATTTGAAAATCCTGGTACTGTTCCATATCTAATTCAGCCCTTTCCTCAGCACACTGAGTGCCCTGTATTTCAAACGGCTTACTTTTTGTTGAGTAGTATTTAAGTCTTGTGCTATTTCACGTTCTGTTTTTCCTAGAATGAAGACACCATATAAAATAATAGATTGATCTTCAGGCAAAGATTCGAGCAGAAGTCTTAATTCACACTTATCAAAGGTTTGATTCGCTTCATATGAAGGTATAAAATCGCCAAATTCATCACCATTGCTGTTTGGTTCATTCATTAACAATTGCTCCCGCGCCCAGCGTGTATACTTACGCCTTTCTTTTATGGCACGCCGATTAATGACTGCCATACACCAGCAAACCGCTTGTCCTGAGCTGAATTCTGTATGAGACATGATTGAATCTCCCCTTTTAGATTCTATTTGTCCCTTTTAAGCAGATGCCGGCCCCCCATAGCAGCGGAGGCTATTAATAAGCCATTAAGCATTAAAACTATCCATTCAACTCGCGATGAAGGGAGAGGCGAGGTTGTTAATAAAAGTATTAATTCTCCAACCATTACAGAGAGAATATTCGTTGGTATCACACGAACTAACGGTAACTCCTGAATGAACTGCACAGTCAAAAATACAGCTAAGCTCGCGCCACTTAAAGAATGAATAGTTGAAATAGAGAACAGGACATTATGCACTCTTACCATCCTCCTAGAACATACGAACATACGTTCTTGTAGATGGGTACGAAAAATCTCCTGCTTTCAGAGGGGACTTTGCCATATTTCTTCGGGAATAAACTGATATTAGATAATGATTCGTATGGGATTTCGCAAAGAACCTTTTAAAACGAGCAACGACTAATGTATTTAAGATTATTCTCCAATCTTTTTTCCTTCTAAATATAAGAGTGACCTTAGACTGCAGCAGTTACGCACATAATTTTTAAATATTTAAATGATTTAAATTAAAAATAAAAAGCCAGGCAGACTTAAACCGGGCTTTTGGATGTCACGAAAGAAGGTTTTTGCAACCTGGCAGCCATAGCAGTTCGCCTTAGGCCCATAGCTTTGCGTCCTTCGATTTCTCGGAGTTTGCCCGTTGTAGGTTAGTATAATTATTAGGAATAATTTGGTCAATCTAGATTCGCAATAAAACAAGTTTAATTTATATTATTCACAATTTATGACATAAAGACATGTTTTTTTAAATATTGATCTCAATTAACACGGTATATAGCATAGGGTCCTTGATTTACATCAAGAACCCTAATCTTAAGAGTAGATTTTTAAGGTTTATCGATTGAATTCTTTTTGGCCTGATTAAAGATTTCTGACAAACTTAAACGACGTTTCACCGTTTGCCGAATCTCTTGCTGCGGCAGGGCTTCATCTTGTGCTGCCAAAGCTTCATCAAACAATTCCTCTGAATCATTATGTACCGGATCGAAATCGTCTAGATTACTAAAAAGAGGATTTACTACTTCCGGCTCCCCGCCCGCATGTGAAGCACTAAGTTCCGGATTACCCTTGACATAGTTCGTGATAATCTCAATAACACATTGGCTGAATATCCCTTGTTCTTTGAGTGAATTAAGGTAGTCACAAACTTCCTTTGGGGTATCGGATGGAACATACAGAGTTATATCCTTACCTGGCCGAACATAAACTGTACTCCTTGGTTTTCTCAATTCTACTCATTCTCGCCCTCTGATTGAGTTACCTCACTTACCGCTACTTCATTGACATTTTGCAAAGCATGGTCAAGCAATAAAAAGGTTCCTCTCACATTTCGGAATTGACCGTAACTTACATCATCAAACCGAATAGGAAGTCCGAGCTCAGCATTGAGCTTCTCAATCCAAGGTTGTAAAATAATTGAACCCCCGCCGATGAACCAAAACTCACCAGCATATCTTACATGTTTCCAAGAATTGCGCGCAGCCTTAAGAACTTTCTCAGCCAAAATCCGCATATGGCGATTTACGAGGTTAGTCATATCGAATACGACTTTTCCTTCAGCGTAAATCTCATATTCCCGATTTACCAACATATCAGTGAGCTCTGCTGTACTTGCAATCAATTCTTCGCCTTCAGCATTCACTTCATTACGGATATTTTCTAGTGCATCATTTAAGTAAATTTTTGTACCTGTTGATTGGCGTTGATCTAACTCGAGCCCAGGCTTAAAAAAGGCAATGTCCATGTCGACTCCACCCACATCGGCAATTCCAAAACCTTTTTGGGATAACGGTGATTTCGACGTTGCTTCAATGTCATATACGCCGGATACATCATCGATGCTAATACCGATTGGGAAATGAATCTCCATTTCTATTGTTACACCCTTATAGACTGGAGTTGTAACAAAAGTAACTGAATGGACTCCGCTTTCAAATTTATTGATGAACTCCTGCCGGAACTTCGAGTATTCACTAATAGGTAAACCTGTTCCTAAGTTTACTTTTGCACGAATTCTTTTTGTGCCTTGCTGAATCTGCTTTTCATGCTTTTTCGCAATAGCATAGGCAGATACAGTGAGCATAGTCACGATTGTTTCTGGCCGCTGTGCTTTTTTCTGAGCAGCCTTGTCGCCTACTATCTCGTGAACTACACCTTCATCACCAATCGCAGACGCTCCTACATATACGTGTCGATACTGCTGGCTGTCTATTGCCTCTGATGTAATTTGCACATCAATATAATCCAGTGGATCTACATTATCTGTGAGCAAAAACCGTTCACTGATAGGTTGGGAGACAACATTCGGCAGAATAAAGCTCTGATCTAATTCGTCGTAGATTACTTTGATATGACTACTACCGTTATCAATACACAGATTAATACTCGTAGTGAGGAAATCGTTCTTCGCCAAGTCATATCTCCTCTCATTTTTATTCGTACTATATTGCTTTTCTATTAATCAGTACAGTTTTCCTCCTTAAAGATAAACTTTAAATCTTGAGGATTGATAATCTAGTATACCAAGCTTTAAAATTTAAAGCCTAGTACACTAAAGTTTAAATCTTAAATCGTACAATTTAAATTGTAAATCTTATTGAACTAAAGTTTAGAGTTTAGAATTTATCGACGTTGTCCTTAAAAAGCTATTCTCTCCCTCCTACTCCTTCGCTAAAAGGGTTGGAAATTACTAACTAAAGCTTCTCTGTAATACTGTGTCGAATGGAAGGAATCAAACACTATAACAATTCAGCCTCTTAAAAGACATCAGCTAACATCTGTACCCTTTTATCGAATTTGGAGGGAATATGTCATACTGAAAATTAATCTAAACCTGCAAGAAGACAAAACCATCGAAATCGACACTTTTCAATCAAAATGGACTAAAAAAGACAATATCACTTCTATCAGCCGTCCTATGCAGTTAAAAAAACACACTAAAAAGAACCTGGGGTATACTCGATTAAGGGGCTACTTTGAAAGGAAGATTAGATGGGGTCAGGCAAAGCCGGTAGGGTACAAAACCTCAAGAGGTATCATAATTGCAGCTTTTATTATTCTTGCAGCATACTTTTTGATTTGGGCTAATCTAGTAAAACCTAAATGGCTCAAAATCGAGATTTCAAATTGTGATGTTGCACTTCTATCGGCAGGAATTACGTACCTCTTTTTACGTTTACAACTCGTCAAATCAAGAGTTGTGAAATTCATTTTCGGCTTCCTGTGGTTACTCTTATTACCCAACACAGCTTATTTATTTACAGATTTAGGACACATATCCTACCAATGGGCTCATATGTCTCTGTCTGGCAGCATATCACTGCTTGTACAGTATCTGCTGATGGAATTGTTTGCAGTAACAATATTCCTTTATTCATGTCGCCCATTTGAGAAAATTGTCGAACGTATAAATGTTTCCAGAAAAAAGAGAGTATTATGGCTGATACTGTTCAATTTCCTTGTTGCTTACGGAATGGTACTGGGAAGATTTCAGCATATCAATTCATGGATACTGTTTAGCGATCCTCTAAAAGTCCTAAAATCAGCGTTAAATATCTTTGTGTCTCCCAATCTACTGTGGCAAACTCTTTTATTTGGTATACTCTGTAACGGCCTTTATTTTCTTTGGATAGCAATAAGAAGAATTGTTTAAGAAATGAACCTCATTTATGGATAACAAATGCAGCAAGTATTCCAAAAATCCCAACGCCGATTACTGATATTAAATCACGTAATATCCAAACTCATTCAGTTTCATGCTCTTATAAAAAGATTGGGGATGAATGAATGTTACATACCATTCGTCACAGCTAGGAAAACGAGCCAAAGAAATGATTCGTATGTATTTGATCCAAAAAATTCACCCCCACAAACTACACGACTAGTTAAACACTTCTGACCTTTCGATACTCACTTTGTCGTTTTTACCCTCATTAAAGAATTCATATCAGGATCTATTTAAAGAACATATACCAAGGCACGCCTAAGCTTAACCACTGCCTTAATACAAGAATGAATATAAAAATTGACAAAATTACAGATGGAAACAACAAGACACATACAACTATGAACCTCTTTTTTTTAATAAAGTAAATGGAGGCAACATGGAAAGCCAAGAGGAAGATCACCCAATGAAATCTGGGTGTTAGTGTCAAATAAATGGGAAATGGCGCAAACAATACGGTGCTTACCGTCATCCAAAGCACACTCTTCCTTAACAAGGAATATATAGCGAATACAAAGCTTAAAATACGAAATCCCAAAGCATCTTATCATCTCACCCTTCTTCAGGCTGTGCCTCATTGCAGCAAATGCAAAAGAAAATACTACGTCCTGCATCTGATAAGCTATAATGTTTCATACCCAGCAAGCTAAGGCCGCAAAGGAGAAATCATTGATAATGAACATGACTCACAAGGTAAATCTAGAAAACGATAAGGAAACTCTTCTGATTACCTTGCAAGCAAAGGCATTAGACAGCCGCTCGATACACACAATTCTTAATGATAAAAAAGCAGAAGAAATCATGCGGATGATTGACTACGATTTTGAAAAGCTGAAAAGCTTTGGTAACGAGATCATGGTCGTAAGAGCCAAACAATTAGATGCTTGGCTGGAAGCATTTCTTGAAGTGAATCAGAATGCAACTGTACTCAATTTAGGTTGTGGTCTAGACACAAGAGTATCGAGATTAAACCCATCATCGGTCGGAACATGGTTTGATGTCGATTATCCGGACGTCATTGAGTTACGAAAGCTCTTTTTTCCCCCGAAACCCGGATGTGAAATGATATCTTCTTCTGTGACTGACCCAAACTGGTTGGAACACATCCCAAGAGAAAGACCAGTTATGATTATTGCTGAAGGTTTACTAGAATACCTCACACAAGATGAAGTGAAAACGCTGTTAAATCGGCTTACAAGTTACTTTCCTCACGGACGGATAGCTTTTGATGTTATGAATTCATTCGCCGTAAAGTCAGGAAAAAATCAGCTTAAAGAAACTACAGGAGCCGTACACAAGTGGATAGTTGATGATGTCCGTACTGTAGATAGATTAGACCCTAAACTAGATAGAATGGACAGCCTATCTGTCTTTAACTCAAAATATATTCACAACCTTCCAATGAAGGTTCGCCTAGTGTACGCCGCTTTGTGTCTCATCCCTCGTTTTAGAAATATGATACGTTTACTGCAATACAAGTTTTAAACACTTAAAGCTAATAATTGCATCAAGCTTGTTCCTTATCCACTTCTACGAAAGTTCCACATAGTTCCTCCCCTTCTCACGCGGTGAAGTCAGTGGTTAAACGTTTATGGTCATCGTGTTGTTCAAAGCGACCTTTATAACAACGGTGACTATCAGAAGATGTAAGATGGCAATCCAGATCAATATGTAACAAACCCTCTGACTGCTAAAGTGGAGAAGCCAGTCTATTAACTAAGAATCGAATTATAACCATGGTTCGCTACTACCTTCATATGCTGCGGCAACTGCTATTATATAAATACAAAGATAACGAATTCGTGATTCCGCGTGTAAAGGACTTACGTAATACAAAAACTTCTGAAAGGTGATGACTATGGCACGCGTCTTGTTTATCAACTCAGGTTCCGAAGGACATGTCAATCCAACTCTGGGTGTGGTTCAAGAACTTATCCGTCGTGGCGAAGAGGTGGTTTACTTTACGGCTGAACAATTTCGCGATCGCGTTGAACCAATGGGCGCAAAGATAATCACGTACGATGTCGGCAAATTTTTGGAGGCGTTCCTTGCAGGAGGACGCAATCTTTTGGGTCGAGTGGGGGGACTTTTGCGCACTGCCGATATCGTGATCCCGAGTGTCCTAGAGCAAACCAAAGGAGAACATTTTGATTACATAATTCATGACTCGATGTTCGGTTGCGGGCGTTTGCTTGCACAAATACTCGACCTGCCAGCAATCAACTCGTGTACGAGTTTTGCAATTCAACAAAACCGTTTTGTTAGTCTGCAAGATGACCTTTCACGCCATTTCCCTGCAGATGTGAATGAACATGCAAAACAGGAGTTTCAGCAGCTTGTCGGTCACGTGCAAGCGAAATACAATGTACAAGTCGGCTCCGTCTTCGAGGTTTTCTGCAATCCCGCGCCACTCACAATCGTCTACACGTCGAAACGTTTCCAACCTGATGGAGAAAACTTCGACGAATCGTACAAGTTTGTTGGACCGTCTGTTGCTCCACGCTCACATAGTAAATTTGATTTTTCTAATGTAGACATAGACAACCTGATTTATATATCACTTGGTACCGTGTTTAATCAAGCTGTAGGTTTCTACAAACTCTGCTTTGACGCGTTTAGGAACACGAAGTATTCAATCATTCTATCCGTTGGCACACGAACCCAGATAGTGGATTTAGGATACATTCCTGCGAATTTTACTGTCCGCAATTACGTACCTCAACTCGAAGTGCTGCAACAAGCCAAACTGTTTGTCACACACGGCGGAATGAACAGCACAAGTGAAGGTCTTTATTACGGTGTACCGCTAATTGTGCTGCCACAAAGCGCTGACCAACCGATGGTTGCAAGTCGAGTAGCTGAATTAGGCGCGGGCATCCACCTGAACCACGAAGGCTTAACCGCAGGAGAGCTTAGAGAGACTGCGGAACGGGTGCTTAAGGGCGCTTCATTCAGAAAAGCATGCGAGGAAATTGGAGATTCTTTTCGTGCTGCGGGAGGTTATCGTCAAGCCGTCGAGGAGATCTTCGCGTATAAACGAAGTCTAGGGATGAATAAATAAACGAGTTCACCTTGTTTGAAGAAGAATATTTAACGTAATTCATAAAATTTTCTCTGCTCGGCTGCATGCTTATAATTGTACTCCGTTCCCTTTAAATCCATAGAAGGGGCCTGTTTGTTCTTGCTCACGTCCTGCAAGTGCTACTTCACATGCGTCATTGTAACCATTATCTGCAACGCTCGACCGCCTGGCGCATACATGATATATCATATATCGTGTTTTACCCACAACAAACTCGACCTGTGACGGTCCTCCCGGCCCTTCCCCAGATAGGAAGTAGCCAGACTTTATTGGGAGGTTTTTTATTAGAGTATCGTCAACCATCATCGCTTTTGCGTGTCCGATAGTTGTCTTGACACTTTCATCAGCTTCTGACTCCCACCCGAATGTCCACCCATCCTGTTTCCACACAATATCCCGTCGATCTATACCGTCTAACTTCCCTGTGTACATAGTCCCTATAACATCATGCCCCAAACTGATAGTTTGCGTCTTGGCGTTCGGGATGACGGCACTGGTATTATCCCAGTTAACATTTTGTGGAACAGGTTCGTTTTTGTTCAAGGCGCTGATACTGTACATCATTTCTGCATTTCCAGCCAAAATCTTCGACGAGTTCGGTGGTAATTTCGGACCAACTGATACAGACATTGTATAGCCAGTCTGGCTGACGTTGTATTGAACATCCATCCAAGGCTTGGGATCGAAATGTGAAAGGCCTTTAAGTGTGGGCATCCATACTTCTGCCGTTGTTCGATCCGTCAAGAAAGGACCCATGCTGTCCCATACGTCCTGATAGGTCTGAAGAAATAAATGATTCCCTTAGAAAGACTGCATCTTTTACCGTCAACTTTTGGACTAATAGCTTGGTAGTAACACTGCACGATTGGAAGATACCATCATTGGGGAAAGAAACTAAATAAATATCTAAATGGGGAAATTAATGTGCACTTAAAAACTAACATTTCCATCCTTCCTGACCCGTGACCTAGAACCCCAAGGCCTCTTATCCATTCATGTCCTTAACAAGCGCATTGTAGGCGCGAATAAGGCCAATAACGACGACTACTGAGCCAACAGCAACTAAGGATTCTCCGATGACAACAGCCCATTCGGATCTAAGTATCTCTGCCTTATCAACCGCTCTGGTATTCTTTCGGTTCCCAGCCAAGTTCACCCCCTCCTCCAAGAACACAATACGTAATACGCCTCATAAGTAGCACTGTTATTCGGCAGGTAAACAAATGTTTCATCAGTCCATTTTCAAAACTGTTTGAATGCCTCTGGTGACGATTCTAATATCCATAAGGATATAGTTCATCACCTAAATAAAAATGAAAGGAATAATGGGTATTCTCCTTAGTGTTAATTGCCTCCACAAGTCGTATTCCTTACTCGTATACTACACCGAGGACAAGGAACATTGTCATCAAACGTACGCCTATGTGCTTGTAAAGAAATCGGGTGAGGAGTCCATGCCAAAAACAACAAGTAAAGACGTACTTCCAGTAGACCGTCTCAGAAAGGTTGCAATTGGTGTGGCAACTATCGCGATCTTAGCTACAATCGCTAATACATGGGCTACCATCGCAAACAACTTGGCAACCAACCTCAATACAATAGCCACCATTGAAAATACTCAAGCAACAAGAGAAAACACCAAGTCAAATAGACGCAATCTCAACCTGAAGGGACGACGAAGAAGCCGAAAGAGATAACCCCAGACCTAATTCAAAGTACTTCAACACTTACTTACTTCTGATTTCCCCGGCAAGACTTATGGTACATACCCTAGAAAGCGGTCCAGTATTTAATTTAAACCGAAATAATCATAAGATTTTATCCGTTCGGGGTCTGCACCCCAAGTATCATCAGCGCTAGAGGTCATAACGGTCGTGTTCGGGATGGGTACGTGTGTGTCAATCCGCATGCGTGTGTTCCCCGGCTTGGCTTGGTCAGGTCCGCCATGGCAGGGCATAAGTGTTGATTTGGTAGCAATTACTCTGCGAGGGTAACAAACCAATCCTGATTAGTACCACAAGATCCGCTATCTTTCTGTGCGGAGTGGGCCCATCGAGCAGATAGCTGCCAGTTTGGCAGCTATTCGCCTGCCAGACCCGCGGGCTATTCCAGCTTTAGGACTGTTTTGGCAGCTATTCATTAGATGGCTCTAAGTTCATTCATGCTTAGGTACCGT
>JAKADF010000254.1 GCA_021820805.1 Bacillota bacterium | reverse complement strand
GTTCGGCAGTATGCCAAGAGATTTCGCAATAGCTAATACGTCGCGAGCATTCGCTGACCCATATGACAATTTACCTAAGAGTCGCTCTAAATCTTGCACGAGCCTCAGTGCCTCAGCCAATCCTTCTCTAGAAAACATATCTGTCAGCAGGTTTTCTACAGCATCCAACCGCTCATTAATTAACGAAACAGATTGAAGCGGAAACTCTAAATAACGACGGAGCATTCGACTGCCAATTGCAGTTTTCGTCTTATCAAGCAGTCCAAGAAGAGAACCTTTTTTCTCTCTTGTTCTAGCTGTTTCTGTTAATTCCAAATTCCGCTTCGCAGTTAAGTCAAGGTGTAAAACAGACTTCATCAATAAATCTTTTGGAGATTGTAAGTGTGGAAGCGCAAATTTTTGCGTCTCTTGGATATAAAAGAAAGACATACCGAGCGCACAAGCAGCAACTCGTTTATCATTCAGTTCAATAGGCTGTAAATCATCAATACTATACTGGCTAAGTACAATTTTTTCATAGTCATCAATACCACTCTGCTCTGTATCCTGTACCGTCAAAGAAATAGATTCAGATTTACAAAGTGTTTTTAGCCTGGTGCCATGAGGTGAATCGTTCAATTTCTGACTAACAAGAATTTCTAAAGGCTTTGATCCGATGAGTTGCTCGCGAATCGTATCTAAACTGTCCGTCTGCGCCACATAAACTTCACCAGTTCCTACATCTACAAATGAAATACCGAAAACTTGGTGTTTCTCTGTTAGACTTGCAAGAAAAGAATTTGTTTCCTGGTTGTCTCGAAGAGCAGTCCCCGGAGTTACAATTCGAACAACTTCTCTTCTGACAAGACCTTTTGCCAATTTTGGATCTTCCATTTGCTCGCAAATTGCAACTTTATAACCTTTGTCAATGAGTCTGCCGAGATATTGGTCAATCGCATGAAAGGGAACGCCGCACATTGGCACCCTGCCGCGGTCGCCTGCCTCGCGGCCCGTCAAAGTAATTTCCAACTCACGGCTTGCCGTGACGGCATCATCAAAAAATAACTCGTAGAAGTCACCGAGTCGAAACATGACCAATTTATCCTGGTGCTGTTCCTTTATATCAAGATATTGCTGCATCATCGGTGTTAATGGCATTGACAATCCTCCAAAACAACATTAAGGAATCGTAAATATAGTACTGAACAAAAACGCTGCCACCAAGAACTAGTGGCAGCGTCTCATTAATGATCTCCGCACGTACAGGCTTTACCGCATCCTTGCTTAGGGCCCGGCTCAACCGGGATGACTTTTGACAACCGCCGCAAGATTAATTGAACAACCTCTTGCATTAAACCATTCAGCTCATCCTGGGCTTCCTTGTATTGCATAGCGACAGGTATTTCAGCAAGTCGTTCCTCCAAAGTCACAATTTGCCCTCTTGCATCATTGTATTTGGGATGATTCTCACTGAGAATATCGCGGAGTACATACGAGTTGTTCGTTTTACGCTTCAGTTCCTCAAATAATTCTTGTGCACCGAGATGCCGCTCCATCTTTTCACGAGCCTGCCAAAACCTAGAAGCGGCTTCCGAGTGTTGAATTTCATCCGCAATATGGTCAGCTATCTCATACATGAGAGCATACTCTTGATACTCTACGCTCATGCAAGTGCCCCCTTTGCATCCACTTCACAGACAAGTTCGCCCTTTAGCAACCAAGTCTGCGGATCGGTAATTTTAACCATCACATATTTCCCAGCAAGTGATTTCTCACCAGGGAACAATACCAACTTGTTTGTTCTCGTTCTGCCTGCCATAACTAGTTCATTGTTTTTACTCGTACCTTCAACAAGAACTTCCACAACCTCACCCACAAGTTTTTGGTTTTGTGATAGGCTTATCGCATATTGCAAATCGTTTAAATTCTGCAATCTTGCCTTCTTATTGTCGTAAGGTGTGTCATCCTCAAATTTGGCTGCTGGTGTATTTTCCCGTGCTGAAAAAATAAACGTGTACGCATTGTCATACTGCATCTCTTCTACAAGAGATAATGTATCTGCAAATTGTTCATCGGTTTCGCCTGGGAAGCCCACGATAATATCTGTTGTAAGGCTTACATTTGGTATTGCCTTCCGGATTCGAGATGCAAGATCACGATAGATTTCCTTCGTGTAGGTACGGTTCATCCGGCGTAAAACCTCATTATTGCCAGACTGAAGCGGTAAGTGAATATGTTCAACAACATGTTCAGACTCAGCAATAACGGAAATAAGCTCATTCGTAAAATTCCAAGGGTTTGACGTCATAAAACGAATTCGTCCAATCCCAGGAATTGCGTTGACCCTTCGCAGCAGCTCTGCAAAATTGACTGTGCCCAAATCAACCCCATAGTCATTTACATTCTGACCAAGGAGGGTTACTTCTTGATAGCCCTCTGCCACAAGCTGCTCAATTTCATGAATGATGTCTTCTGGTTGTCTGCTTCGTTCAGCACCGCGCGTATATGGAACTATGCAATACGTACAAAACTTATTGCACCCATATTGAATATTTACCCATGCCCTTACGTTTTCTTTGCGGGACTTTGGAATATCTTCTATAGTTTCTGCTGCACGATCCCAAACTTCCATAACTGTATCTAGACTTTGCCTTGCTTGCATAACAAGATTCGGCAATCTGTGTATGTTGTGTGTTCCAAAAACCAGATCAATCCATGGAAACTTCTCCATTACGAGTTTCTGAACACCTTTTTCCTGCGCCATGCAGCCACAAAGGCCTAAAATCAATTCTGGATTCGAGTTTTTCATAGGACGTAAACGTCCAATTTCTCCGAACACCTTGTCTTCTGCGTTTTCTCTGACTGCACAAGTATTAAACAAAATTAAATCCGCTTCCTCTAAGTTATCCGTCTGCTCATAGCCCATTGCTTTGAGCATACCTGCCATCATTTCAGAATCGTGTTCATTCATTTGGCATCCGTATGTTTTGATTAAGAAGCGATACGAATCTCCATTATGTTTTTGCCCAATTTGATATTCAGCAGTTAAACTCTGTATGTCATACGTTCTGCGCGTCACACCAGCAGACCGTTTTAACCCGAACGTTAACCCTTGTCCTGACTCCAAGCGGCCGAGCCCTAGATTTAGCGGGGGCTTTTTATTCTCCATACTTTCACACACCTTCAGTTTAAAATAAATCTCCCGCACTTCGTATTTAATACGACCTATTCATCTGTTCATAATACCACAGATTCACTGTTAGTGGAGGTGTGTTCTGGCCTGTCCAACAGGAATAACCGAGACTCTGTGCTATTCCCTAGACGTTTTTTTGCGGCCTTGACCAAGATATTGCAAATAATCAATGACACCTGCTATAGATTTTTCACGAATCTCTTTTTCATCAAACTTCATTGGTTTTGCGTTAGCCTCAAAAAACCATGGTCGACCATTCTTGTCTATACCGACATCCATAGACATTTCACCTAATCTGCCCTGATAATATTCATCAATAGCTCGTGCAGAATCTAATGTTAAAAGGTCAAGCCTTTGCTCAACTTCTTCTGCACCATCTGCAAAAACTTCTCTTAAAACTTGCTTAGTATCGGCAATATATCCGCCGTTTGGAACGTGTGTAGTAATCGTATCCGGTCCGCTTACTCGGACTCCTTTACCAACAACACGCCAAGTATCATAATGCTTTTGTAAGAGCACTCGAAAATCGCATGGACGTCCATACCAAGAAATAAGGGAGATTGCTTCTTGCACAACATAACTGCCAGGAAGACGTTTTCTGTCTACAATTTGCCATAGTAATTGAAAGCTTTCTGCGGACTCAGTATCGCATACGCCATTTTTAAGTGTTTGGATTACATACCTGCCGGTTCCCTGATGCAAAATTAGTATCATACCATGACCAACACTGCCTCCGGCAGGCTTCAAATAAACTCCATTTAGCTTATGAAGCATGTCAAATAAAATAGACTTCGTAAGAATTCCACTTGAATGAGGCAAGTAATTGTCATACCCTGCGTGACGAATAATATCGTAAATGGTTGCTTTATTGAAATAATCCGGATTGAATATCGGAATCTCATAGTATTTTAGTTTCTGTTTTGCGAGTACTGTTTGCGCACGTCTTTCAAGATACCGAGTTGGAATTCGGTTATAAACTGCCTGTGGCCTAGGACATGGAATTGAGAGCCATTTTTGATACCCGAGCCTTACATACCCATACCACTGGGAATTATCCGTAACTGCTGAAGCGGGAAGAACATAGATAAAAATATTCCTGGCTTTAGCTGCTTCCATGATATCTCGAAAATTTAGTTGACTTCCCTGAAAATTGCTAGACCCTGCCCCTGACCCGGCGAGAATTGCAAAAACGGGCCCAGTCACCCATTCCTTGTTATAAAATGTTAATATGGTTGGACATCGATATTCAATTTTTTTAGGAGGGATAGAAATGACGTTAACATAGGTGTTTGAAACGCGTGCCACTGTGGGCAGCGGTTGGCGGAAACTTCTCACCATACTTGGCATTACATAGACAGCCATCGTCAAACGCTTACCCCGAAAAAACCATACGAACTCAGCGTCAAGCTGCTCAGCCACGGCCCATTTCCCCCTCAGCAACGCGTTTTAGTTTCAATTACCCGCTCCTGCGTGTTTGTTTTGCACGAACCATCTTATTACGAACAGTTTGTTGCTTTGGCAATCCCCAAATATCACGAACATCTAAGGATTCATCCCAAGTCTTCCGTTTTCGAACCATTTCAACCAATGGTTCAATATGGTCACTGTACCGATTATATAGCGGCAACTCTTTTAGACGTTCTATGTTTCGTTCCATAATCGGCCATAGGGTATCAACATCATTTCTATAAAATGCAGCTTGCGTTCCTGCTTCATAAATATCGAACCAAGGTAGTTCGCGGTGATATAATGCAACCAAATGGGCAATACAGAATGCTGCAGTTGTCACCTCTTGGCTTACGATAAAACTGGCCGGTGTTCTATACTCAAAACCGCCGTAATCCTTTTGTCGAACATCGCCCAAAAATCCATACTTTGGCCTTCGCAGCGCTGCCGTATCGGGATTTTCCACTGCCATTAATAATAATCCTAAGTAGTTATCTAGTACTTTCACAAAATGACTGGAAAACGGCACATTCGAAAAGTGGATATGCCCTCCTATACAATAAGGACGAAATGGCATACTCCCAGCTCGCCATTCAACTCCCGGCCGATTGACTTTTAATACGCCTTCTAGAAATACATCACGTAAATGACTTACTAAAGCAAGCGGACTCGAATCTGGTTCTGGCCTTAACTCAACAAGCGGCAGCCTCTTCCCATCATATTGAATGGAACGAGCGTCGCATCCCACGCGCCCTTTCCTGGAGAAATAGTTACTGGCAAGTACCATTCCTCCCTTCGGTCCACGCAGCATCAATTCAATATCTGTGCCGAGTATGACATTCGAAACACCAGTATGGGAAAGTCTCTCTTCTCGATCAATAAACTCAGTAATCGCTCGTGCATATAAGTCAAGCAGTCTCCCTTCCAATATCGGAGACGGAGTAACATCAAGTACGTGAAGCATCCCTTTGGGTCCAAGACCAAGGCTCACGAGCCCAAAATCGAGCCCAAGCGCATGTAAAGCCCGTGAAGCTACCCGGATTGCTCTTGTTGTCACCTTATCTTCAGAAATTGAAATCTCACGAAAAACGGG
>JAKADF010000253.1 GCA_021820805.1 Bacillota bacterium | reverse complement strand
AAGGAATACCTTCCCTAGAAACTTCACATTATTTTTTTGTTACTTACGGACAATTAGCGCGTAGTGATGTTTTGTTGGAAATTCTCCAACCATCACTGTAAGCCCTGCGTCTTGGAATGCCTGCTTCATATCATTTGAGTGAATACGATGTTCAAGCGGCGGCCCTGAGTCAGAGGGCGTTTTTTCCCATTCTAGACAAAAACAATGGCCACCCGGTTTTAGGACCCTGCGGATTTCACTGATTCCTTTTGTCAACGGCTCAACTTCGTGCATGACAAAAGAAGCAATTACGTGATCCACTGTTTCATTCTCTAGAGGTATGGATTCAATGGCACCATCGACGAGTTCTACGTTTTGAACATGGTGCTGTTCTAACCTGGTTTTCAGTTCCTCTAGCATCTTCGGTTCAACGTCTAGCGCGAAAACTTTGCCATCTGTCATCATTGCTGCGGGGATCGTAAAGTAACCCGTACCAGCACCAAGATCGAGAATAGAGTCTGTTTTACGGATTGGTATTAACTCAAGCAATTTTTCTGGAGGTAGCATTTTCCTTCGTAAAGGGTTGTCGAGCTTGGCAATGTGATCTGGATTAAAGCGCTTTTCATGCATTCGTAAATCCCTCCATTCTAAAATTAAGAGTTTTTAAATGAACTAGGGCGCTATGCGGTCCAACTAGATAGTCCTCCATGCAAAGATTTAACGTTTGAAAATCCCCGCTCCATTAAGATGTGGCAAGCTTCTTTGCTGCGATTACCTGAGCGGCAGACTACAATGACTTCACGGTTACGATTCACTTCTTCAGTCCTGTATGGCAAAAGGCGAAGCGGGATCGGTACTGATCCTTCAATGTGGCCCGATCTATATTCATCAGGTTCACGAACGTCCAAGATTTGCATTTCCTTTTCAGAAAACAACTTCTGTTTAAGTGCCCTAACGGAGATTTCTTTACATTCCATTACCATACCCCCATCCGTATTGCATGCGTCTATTTTATATACCGAATAGGATATGTTGTCAAGCAAATACACTTGAGTAAATAGGCGCTCTCATTTTCAATAAGTAACGATTGCTAATGAAATGGGCAAACTGTGAACGTCTTCAAATAGAGTAATTTGATTGGTGGAGAAACCATGACAATAAAACGAGTTGTATATTTTGTAGCCCGTAGTGAAAATGTTCCGAGTGTACTCCAGGAAGTGCTTAAACGTTCAAACGTACAAGCAGTTTCCATATTCTTTGATTTAGATGGAACACGCGCATTGGATGAACGGTACGTGATGCAAATATCGCTGGAAAAGAGGATTGACCTTCCTAAATTATTTAAACAAGCCCTGGATTCGGGAGTTAAACTCTATGCCTGCCAAATGAATGTTATGAATATGTGTGAATTGCATTGTATAGAGGGTGTTGAGTCCGCAGGGGTAGTTACTTTTTTGGAACATGCGTATGAAGCTGACGCGGTCTTTAGCTATTGAGGTGATTTCTGATGGATTCTAAAAGGGTTGTATTGCTGGTTTTACACAGCGAATTGGAGTCTGCGTATCCGCCATTAAACATTGCTGTAGGGGCAATTTCGTCTGGAGCTGAAGTAATACTGGCATTTGGAAGAGAGGGAGTAGATATTTTACAGACAAACTATATCCAGATTCCATCTCAAGGCGGAGGTTATTTGGCAAACGTCCTATACGATTTGGGCGCACCAAGTATTTCTGAGCAAATAGAAATTACATTTCAGTTCGGTGTACGCTCGGTTGTTATTAATGATGATTTTACTGAATCAGAGAGGCCGGTTGAACGGAAGGAATTACGCTGGATTTTAAATGATACAGCTGATGCAGACCTGTTTGTTCATTTTTAAAGAAACCGATAATTTGATTGTTCGCTTGAATACGTATACGGGTATTAGTATCATGAAAGTATCTTAACGAGGGAGGGGTAGAAATGGAGTCATTTATCAATGAGGGGAAACCAGACCGTATTTTCCGGTTCATTATTGGAATCATTTTGCTGATTGCTGGTTTTATGACACATGGTGCCTTATCCATTGTGCTATTTGTTTTAGCTGCAGTAGCTGTTTTGACTGGCCTGTTTGGTTTCTGTTTAATTTATAAATTGCTTGGTATCAATACATGCCTTAGAAGACCAAAGGAGTAAATGAGATTGGTTGTACAACCCAATATGACACCAAGTGCGATTGTTGAAGTTTGGGAAAAAACATTAAACGTTTTTACGAGGCATAAGGTTCCTATCGTGAATCAACCTTTAGAAACGTTTATGGATAATCGGCAACTCATTTCACTTCTTCAAGAACTAAATTTCGCTGTTGAAAGTTCTTCAACCACCTGCATAGAAGGCGGCTGAAGAATGCCTTATAAATAGGAGTAGGCTACTCCTCTAATCATGGCTTAAGCTTGCAAAGGGTAATACAAGAATAACAAAAAACGGCAGCCATTGAAGCTGCCGCTTTTTGTCTGTCATTTGCACGCTACTATCTGATACTCTTCATTGCTGATACAAAGTTGGATAGAGTATCTTGTGAAATGTTTAGTGCCTCCGGACGCTTTGTAAATAACTCATGAGAGTCTGCTGAGTCGTGCATGGAAGTTATAACTTCCTCTAGCGGATTTGCAAAAACGTATGGATAATCCATTTCACCAATCCCGGTTTTAATTGTGTAAGCAAGTTGTTCGTGTTCAATATTAAACTGTGAGTTGACACCTTCTTTGTTCCCTCGTGGATCAATCCGGAACCAGACTTTTCGGCTTGGCAAATACACTGCATTCAATCCATGCAGGGCATATCCTGATTCAGGAGTTCCTTTACGTGTAACACGTTGATAACAAAATCCTGCCGGGATCCCGAGTCCCCTAAGAAGAGCCGCTAGAAGATGCGACTTTGCAAAACAAATTCCTTCTTTACATGCCATAGCCTCCGAAGCAGAAATTGTCACGATGTCGCTATTTAGATCAAATGAGTGATGTATCTCGTCCCGAACAAATTTAAATGCAATCTTGGCTTGTTCTTCATCGCGAGTTGCACGAAACTGTATCTCAGCGGTTTTTTCTTGCACGAGAGGAGAATGAAAATCAACCGTACGTGATTCTTTTAAATAGGCTCTTAAATCTTGTGTTTCGAGTATCAAATCCATCGTTCTCGCCTCCCCTTGGATGGTTCAACTCAAAAATTGATGATACGTAAATTCCAATTCATTTTCTTAATACCCCATACAGTATATAGTAACGGTTCAGTTCGTCAATGTCCGGCGTCATTTACCTAAACAAATACACTTGACAATAAAAACTGGTTTCGGGTAATATACCTCGGTGAGTATTAGACCAAGTCTAATTCTAATTTTTGCACCAAATAATACTCCATCCGGTATCTGCGATTTCCTGTACCAAATTGAATACTGGGGAGGTATCAAAAGAATACTCACATTCGTGAGAGCCAATATTACGAATAAAGCTTAGGAGGAATGCCAAAAGTGGCTAAGCGTGTTGCGATTATCGCGTCGAATAGCGGGCCTGAGACGGCGTATAAAGTGTTAAACATTGCAACAATTGCAGGTGCAACCGATTCTGAAGTTGCTATCTTTTTTACTTTCGACGGACTAGACATTATCCATAAGGATTCGGCAAATTTATTAAAAATGGGTCCTGGTAAGGAGCACTATGCTGAGGGCTTCAAGAAAGCCAACATTCCTTCCATTGCAGAACTTCTTGAGATTGCAAAGGAAAGCAATGTAAAACTAATTGCTTGTCAGATGACGATGGATGTAACTGGCCTTAAAAAGGAAAACTTTATTGACGGCGTCGAGGTAGGCGGCGCTGCTACATTTCTGGACTTTGCGTATGATGCCGATGTTACGCTTACTTTCTAGAACTTTGTCGGATAAGCCCTTTCCGGCGAGTCGTTTGTAGCCGAGGGAGAAACCCATTATGGCAATCGGGTATGTCATAACACTTTTCCTTGTCGGTTTTGCGGGTTCATTTTTATCTGGGCTTCTCGGTATTGGCGGGGCAATTGTGAACTACCCACTTTTGCTTTATGTTCCGGTGATGCTTGGATTTCATGGACTAACCCCCCATCAGGTTTCGGGTGTTGTAGCCGTTCAGGTGTTCTTTGCAACCTTTGCGGGCATGCTTGCAAGTCGAAAGCAGAATCTTATCCATAAGGACCTCGTTGCATATATGGGGACGGCAATTATCATCGGCAGTTTTCTTGGCGCTTATGGCGGAAAGTTCCTGTCCGGCAATTCCATTAATATGGTCTACGGTATTTTGGCTGTCATAGCGGTCATTCTTATGTTCATTCCTCGCAGGGGCACAGAGGGAGTTGACCCAAAAGAGGTCAAATTTAACCCACTTATAGCGACCACAGCATCATTTATTGTTGGTGTTGCTTCCGGGATCGTGGGTGCAGGTGGAGCATTTATGCTTGTGCCGATTATGCTGACGATCTTAAAAATACCGATCAGAATCACGATTGCGACGTCCCTTGCGGTTACCTTTATTTCTTCGATTGGTGCGATGAGTGGAAAATTAATTGCGGGGCATATTCCACTTTGGGCATCGGTCATTGTGGTAATTGCAAGCTTGATTTCGGCTCCAATCGGTACTATGGTTAGCAAACTGGTTCATACAAAGGCGCTTCGTTCCATTTTGCTTGTCATGATTATCGGAACCACTATCAAAATTTGGAGTGGAATTTTTTAAAATCAGGGGTGTGATATTGTAGTGAGTAATAGTGGTGTAGATAAATCAATTGATTGTAAGGGGCTTTCTTGCCCGATGCCAATTATTCGAACCAAAAAGGCTATGGAAGAACTTACGCCAGGGCAGGTACTTGAAGTTCTCGCGACGGATCCGGGATCTGTGGCAGACGTGAAGAGTTGGGCAAATCGGATTGGCCACCAGTTTATTGGGACGAGAGAGGACGATGGTATATATAGGCACTACGTCCGTAAGGCAGATCCAGAAGAACAAAAACCTGAGAAAAAATATCCTCAAGTAGTTTCAAATGATGAGTTAGTCCATAAGTTACAAGATAAACCTACGATCTTAGACGTTCGAGAGCCAATGGAATATGTATTTGGCCATATCCCTGATGCGAAATCAGTTCCGTTTGGGAAGCTTGAAGAAGCACTTGCAGGGATGAATGATCTTTCTGAACAAGAAGTTTATGTTGTTTGTCGAACGGGTCATCGAAGTGATGCAGCATGTCAGCTTTTTTCTGAAAAAGGCTTTGTAAAAGTAAAAAATGTTGTGCCCGGGATGTCCGAATGGACCGGGCCAGTCGAAGCAAGCCATGAAGATAAAGAAGAAGTCGTTTTTCAATAAATAAGTTTAGTAACAGAATAAGCGTGGGCTGCCTCGACTTTTAATCAATCATGCTTTGGTGAAGAATTACCTGTGAAGCTTCACCAAAGCATGATTCTATTTACAGCAGGTTTAGTAGCGGAACATTCTGCAAATTATTGGTAAGTGTAGTGCTGAAATTGTGTCTACGGGATGGTGATGCCTTAAACTAAGGAAGGTTGGCACGTTTGCTGTTCTTAATTGGTTCGGTCATTATTCTTAATTTAGCGGCGTTTTTGATGCCAAAGAAAATGTCTCGCCTTGAAATATGGGCGACAATACTTTTTGCATCTTTGCTTGAGGTGTTTGTAGACGTCTGTCTTGATTTGAAATTAAATTTGTATGGCTATTTTCAC
>JAKADF010000252.1 GCA_021820805.1 Bacillota bacterium | reverse complement strand
AAAGCGTCTATGCGCTCTAATTCGCAAACCTGAAAGAGGCTGGTTTGGTCGAGCTTACTACTATCCGCTGCCAATACGACGCGCCTTGCAGACCTAATCATTGCCATTTTGGTCGCGGCTTCTGTCATATTGGGTGTGGTGATTCCATGAGTAAGATCGATACCATTTGCCCCAAGGAAGCAAATGTCCACATGAATGCCTGCTAAAATGCGCTCTGTAATAGGACCAACGAGCGCGCCTGTCGTCGGACGGTGTTCGCCGCCGAGGATTAAAAGCTCTATGTTTGTATTGCTTGAAAGCTCTTGACCAATCAGCAAACTGTTTGTGATTACGGTCAGCTTTTTATCGACCAGCATTTTTGCAATCTGCATGGTTGTGGTACCAGCATCAAGCAGAACCGTTTCACCGCTTTGTATAAGCTCTGCAGCCTTTTTTGCTATCGTGTATTTTTCTTCCTGATATTGAACATCTTTCTCCTGTACGCTTGGCTCAAATGATGCTACTTCAGTGGATACGGCCCCACCATGTGTCCGCTTTAGCAGGCCTTGTTCTTCAAGTTCCTGCAGATCTCTGCGAATGGTGGAGTCAGACGAGTTTAATGAACGTGCTAAATCTGAGACGGATACACTTTTTCTATCTTTAAGTTCCGTTAGAATATGCACCTTGCGCTCGTCAGCGAACATGAATAAAATCACCCGCTCTCTTTATGAGATGATTGATTATGCCTAAATCTAAACTTGTTGTAAGTCAATTTGATTGATTATGATTGAATATGATTGATTGTGCTCATTATATGGTGTAGAATACACCATGTCAATTAAAAATGTAAGCGATCTCAGTTAAGCATTTGCGAACAAGGAGAAACGAATATGCTGAATGAATCCTGTGTGTTTTTTGGTATAGACGCGAAGACGCAACGTGAAGCTGTGGAGTATCTCGTAGGAAAAGCAAAGGAACTCGGCCGGGTGACTGATGCGGGCGAGGTTGTGAAAGCCGTACTGGAGAGAGAAGCGGAAGGCTCGACGGGGTTTGGGAAAGGGATCGCGATTCCGCATGGCAAATGCTCCGCCGTTACCGAGCCGACCTTGTTATTTGGAAAGCTGCAAAACGGAGTTGAGTGGCACGCGCTTGACGACAGTCCAGTCACTATTCTGTTTATGATTCTTGTACCGGAAGAAAGTCATACGGAACACTTGCAAATTCTTGCGAAATTAGCGCGTAAATTGATGCATGACGATTTTGTCGATACCCTCAAACAGGCAAAGAGCAAAGATGTACTTACGGATTTTGTTAAGTCGCAACTGAGTTGAACAAAATAAGTCCGAAGAGCAAGCTTGCAATGATAACTGTCCCAATTAAAGCAGCATAGTCTGCACGGTTCATGGAGAGCACATGATAGCTTGTGCGTTTCTGTGCAGTATTTCGATATCCCTTGGCTTCCATAGCAAGGGATAAATCTTCGCCTAGTTTTAAGATTGCAAGTAAGAGCGGAATAACAATCGCAGGCATATCTCGCACACTGATCCGGCCGATGCGTGCGTTTCGTTTACCGCGAGCCTGTGCAATACGTGCAAAACGTTGTAGTTGCGAAAGAATCATCGGTATAAATCGTAAAAGCAGAGAAGCAGACAGCGTAAAAGCTTCGACGGGCAAGCGCAGCACCCGGAGCGGGGATAAAAGTGATGACAGCCCTTGATTTAACTCTTGGCTTGTCGTTGTTGCAGGGAGCAATAGTCCCAGTTCGACAACACATAAAAAGCCGATAAATCCCTTGAGTGTTGCAATTGCAGGTTTTAGCGAAAGCCCAAAACCATAGAAGGGGCCAATTTTGCCAATCGGACCAATGTGTGCGTTATGGCCAAATTGCATAGCAGAAAGCAAAACGGACATAAGGAGCACCACAAGCACAGGTTTTGTGTAACGCATAATCGTCTGTAGATCCACGCGAGACCATACCACGATTGCGATTGTTAAAAAGACAGATAAACTAAGTCCCGCCAAACCTGATTGTCCTAAGATGGCCGCAGACAATATGACGGAGAGCAACCATTTTGTGCGCGGATCGAGTGCAAAAAATCCGCCCTTTTTATATTCATCATCACTGCTAGTCCCGTGGGCTTTGGTTTTGAACGCCATGGTGTCTTCCGCAGGGTTATCCAGGGACTCGCAGATTTCCTGCTCAGATTTAGTGGATCTCGCCGCATTTGGTTCGAATTCGGGTTCGTGCGGTACGGATTCACAGAGAATGGCGGCCATTTCTTCGGCAGCTATAAAACGATGCGGCACCTCAACTCCCTGATTTTGCAGCTGTTCGTGAAGTTGAAGCATGGAAGGTAGTGCAATGCCGATTTCCTTTAGCCATTCTGGGTGCGCAAAGAGTTCATCTGTATGAACATGACGAATGAGGCTCCCATTATGGAGGAGTATTATGTCATCTGCAAAGGGCAGGAATACATCCAAGTCGTGTGTTGCAATGATGATGCCTCCATCATGTTCACCTTCCATAAAGGTTTCAAGCATAGAAGTTAACTGATGGATAGAATCGGGATCGAGCCCGGCTGTCGGCTCATCCAGGAAAAGCCATTCTGGTTTTGTCGCATACGTTGTTGCGAGTGCAACTCGTCTTTTCTGACCGCCGCTTAGGATAAGCGGTGATTCAGGCAAAATGGCTGTCTCTAAGTTTACCTGTTGTAGACTGTCCTCTGTTCGCTTTGTAATTTCCATCTTCGAAATTCGATAGGGACGGAGAGAGTATGCAAATTCACCTTGAACCGATTTTGAAAACAGCTGGTGTTCGGGGTATTGGAAAACGGATCCGAATTTCATAATCAGCTCTCGCCTCGGCTTTTGCCCGGACCACAAAGGCACGCCGTCCACGGTGATTTGTCCTTTTGTTGGGGAAACGAGCCCAGAAATTGTATCAAGGAGTGTCGATTTCCCGCTGCCTGTCATACCGACAAGCAAAGTTACCGCGTGATCCCTTAAAGAAACAGTGATGTCATTCAAACTCGGTCGCGGGGAAGAATGATACTGTACAGTTACCCCGTTCAGTTCGATAGGCATGATGTGTTCCTCCACTCGAGAAGTTCCTTTGCGGAAATAGGTTTAAACCACGACAAATTTTGGCGAAGGCGCAAATGTTCCGCAACTTGCACAATGTATGGCGGCGTAAAATTTAGAGCGCGGCACCATGAGTTATTTTGGGAGGTATCCGGTGTTTCGTAGAAAAACGACCTTGCATCTCCTTGATAACGAATCTGTCCGTCCTCTAGAGCGACAACGGTATCAGCATCCTCCAGTTCCTCAAGGTGCTGGGTCAGCCATATAATGGTTTTCCCTGACGCTTGCAGTTTCTTGACGGCATGTCTTACTGTTTGCCTGGCACTTTCATCAAGCATCGATGTGCATTCGTCAAATATAAAAACAGCTGGATTCATAGCAAAACAGCTTGCAATGCATAGAAGTTGTTTTTGACCTCCAGATAGATTCGCGACGGGTTTGTCCATCCACCTATGCAGCCCAAATGGCAGAAGTGCTTGATGTACTGCCTCTCTCATTTCGGATACAGGCACTTGTAGCAGGCTTAAGCCAAAAGCGACATCTTCAAAGACAGTCTCACCAACAAGCCCCGCCTCAGGGTTCTGAAAAACCATTTGTACATCTGGAGTTCTGGTTTTGTGGAGTTTACGGAGGGGACCCTCTTGTTTATTCCCACCGCCAGCCTTAACACGCTTTTCCATAATAAACAATTCGCCTCTCGAAACAGGCATTAGCTGAGCAAGAACACGGGCTAACGTGCTTTTCCCACTTCCGTTTTTCCCGATGATACTTAGCCAGCTTCCTGCCGTTACTTGCAGGGTCAAGTTGTTCAGTGCTTTTACAAGTCTATTTTCAGCTTGAAAGATAACGTCCACGTTTCTTGCTTCTACTGCAATCATGTGATTCTCCAATTTTTTCTTTATTTCGTACTTGAGTCTATACATTTCGCATATTTATATGATAATATTTTGTTTGTTAACCGAGTTTGCAAGATGGTTAACAAACAAATTATACGCCAATTAGTACATATAGAGAAAGAGGAGAATGTTGCATGAAACTATCGATTAGAGGTGTAGTATTTGCGGCGCTGTTTGCTGCACTTCTAGCTGTGCTCAGCTTTGTAGAAATTCATCTGCCGTTTACGCAAGTGCCAATAACAATGGAAAACATTGCTGTCATGCTTGCTGGAGCCATCCTTGGCGCATCCTACGGATTTTTCAGTATGCTGTTAGTGGTAGTTCTGACAGCCCTTGGATTGCCATTGCTCCACAACTCAGGCGGAATTGGCATTATCATTGGACCAACAGGCGGCTACATCTGGGCATGGCCAATTTGTGCGTTCATAACCGGCTGGTTTGTCAGACGCATCAAGGGTAACGGTGCCCTCTCGTTTATTCAAATCTTTATCGTGGCATATATATTCGGAGACTTGCTGAGCTATATACCGGGATGTCTGTGGTTGGCTCATGTAGCGCACCTCTCGCTTAACAAGGCGCTTGTTGGCGGATGCTACCCATTCCTGCCAGGAGATGCACTGAAGGCAATTTTGACCGCAGCGATTGTCTTGCCAATTCGCCGCGTATACCCAATAAGCCGAATCCTTGGTCAATCACAGTCTGTCGTACGGGTGGAAGATAAGGAAGCGGTGTGACTGTGACACTGTAATGAACTTTTGTTTGTGGGGCCGGATGAGGGGCGGCGAGCTCGAGCGGGTGGCCCGGGTAACTTAGGGCCTGATTTGTAATCTAAGCCACCTGGGAGTTCGTGGGGCGCGGGGGCATAGGGCCCGTTTTGTAATCTAAGCCACCTGGGGTTTCGCGCGGCGAGGAGGCATAGGGCCTGGTTTGTAATCTAAGCTACCTGGGAGTTCGTGGGGCGAGGGGGCATAGGGCCTGATTTGTAATCTAAGCCACCCTGGGTTTCGCGCGGCGAGGGGGCATAGGCACCATTTTGTAATCTAAGCCACCCAGATGGTCCGCTGACTCCGTCCCCCCGAGCGATCCCGTCGACTCAAAGCACAAACCTGCCCTTTCAATTTTCAAGCCATCATATTGCCCGCGTTCACATAAGCGGCTAGCTCACGGTATATGGCGACTTGTTCTGCGAGTTTCATTCGGACAAGTCCGCTCGTGCTGGGACCGACAAAGTCACGTACGCCTGTAATAGTGTCATTCTCTTGAAATCCCCATGGTATCTGAGCTCGTTTTGTGAATTGCTGGTATACGCCTTTTCCAACATAGCAAGCCACTTTGGGGCGGTACTCTTCTAGCTTTGTTCGTAAGACGATGCGTCCTTCTGCATAATCCTCTGGAGTTAACTCGTCAGCACGTTTAGTTGGTCGTGCTACGATATTTGTAAATCCATAGCCATAGTCTAAAAGTAAGTTGGGGCTCTCTGATGGCGGATACAGACGTTCAGTTAAATCGGATTGATACAAAACGGTATAGAATCGATTGTTTTTTCCGCTGTAGTTAAAACCCAATTCATATGAGCGAAGAGAAGGATTAAAGCCGATGAAGACAATCTTTAACCCTTTCGTTAGTCTTTCTGTGATCATAGATTTATCATCCTAGTGCATACTTTTTCGTGCAGTATACCACACAGACAGATTGAGAGATGTATTGCATCCGAGCGGCCGATTCATATCGGCAACTGCTTACTAGGGAATAAGAAACACGGAGACGCCAATTCAAATCGATCA
>JAKADF010000251.1 GCA_021820805.1 Bacillota bacterium | reverse complement strand
TTGCTCTAGAAAAAGCGGGTATTATTCCCGATTGTATTGCCGGCACAAGTGCGGGATCTTTGGTAGGGGCTTTATATGCCCACGGTTACAAATATTCCGATTTACAAACGCTCATTAAAACGTTTCCTGGATTTCGCCTTTTAGATTATGGTTTTCCAATTCTTACTTCAATGTCAAGTCTAGCTATTCGAAAGTTTATACCAAAGTTTTCATCGACTGTACCTGCCATTCCCAGTGGCATTCTTAGAGGTAAGAAATTTGAACAATATATTCGTGAATTAATCAAAGGCAGAAAACCGACAATTCCCCTTTTCGTTGTGGCTACAGATTTGGTCAGTGGAGGACCTATCATATTTCATTCACAGATGAGCTTTACCTCCAGACATCTGTCCGTTCCAATTACTGACCTGCCGAAAACTCTCATGGGGAGTTGCGCGCTGCCAGGCATCTTTACACCCGTAATATTAGACCAATACCAATTAGTAGATGGAGCCTTTCGACACTACGTGCCTGTTACGGTACTCCGAGAATTTGGATGTCAAAAAATCATCGCAATTAATCTTTATCGTCTACCGCAATCTTTTAAACCTTCTACCATTATTGATGTACTTGCAAGATCATTTGATATTCTTTTACGGGAAAGCATCGATAATGATTTAGAACACAATAAAGATTTGTATGTAATAGAACCAGACCTTACTAAAATTAAATGGCATTCATTTTCCGATATGAAAAAATGTGTATCAATCGGACAGAATGTTATCGCCAAAGAATTGCCAAAGTTAAATGAATTTCTTGAATGATTTTCAGATTATATTCCTGAATACTAAAAAACCCCCCGAAGGGGGATTTTTTCACATTTTCATTAAGCAAGCCAAACATCGACAGCTTTATCATAAGATAAAGTTTCATTATTAAACCACAAACGAATTTCACGATTAGCACTCTCAACAGAATCTGAACCGTGAATAATATTCATGCCGATCGTGAGTCCAAAATCTCCACGAATTGTTCCTGGTGCAGATTCTACGGGATTGGTTTTTCCCATCAATGTTCTGGCAACAGACACAGCATTGTCACCTTCCAAAACCATTGCAAACACTGGAGAAGAAGTAATGAAACTAACCAAGTCTTTAAAAAACGGTCTTTCTTTATGTTCACCATAATGCTCTTTGGCAAGATCTTCTGAAACAGCCATAAGTTTTGCAGAAACTATTTTCAATCCTTTTTTCTCAAAGCGTGAAACAATTTCTCCAATTAATCCGCGTTGGACACCATCTGGTTTAACCATTACAAAAGTCTTTTCAACTGCCACAGTAGATACACTCCTTTTTATTAACTACCGAAAGTATTGTACTTGAATTCCAGACCCATGTTCAACTTTTATTCAAAAAGCTAAAACATTCGTTGATTCACAAACTCAGCAACAATGATAAGTTCATCGCGAATTTGTCCAACCGGCAAACTCTCGAGTTGAAGCCTAGCCTTATTTAAATAAGAAAACGCAATGCGCCGTGCTTCTTTTAATGCTCCACTTTTTTGGACAATTTCAATAGCGCGCATTGCAGAAGACTCATCCATTTGCTCAGTCACCAACTGTCTCATCTCCGCTGCATACACGCCATCTTTGGCTGCTAATAACGTTGGAAGTGTTAAATTACCCTGTCGCAAATCATTCCCTACTGGCTTACCGACAACATCTTGTGTTCCCGCAAAATCCAGCACGTCATCAATAATTTGAAAGGCCATTCCCGTAAAATAACCGAACCGCCGCAAGGCATGGACTACAGGAAAGTCAGCATTTCCAGCCATAGCACCTAGCGAACAACTTACTGATATAAGCAGTGCTGTTTTCCGTTCAATTCGTCGCAAATATGTTCGAAATGTTTGGTTCCAATTATAGAAATCCCGAATTTGCTCAATTTCCCCTTCACACATGCGCACCATTGCTTTAGAAATCTCATTGTGTATATAAGGGTTATGTATCCCACTTAAAATTCCGATTGCACGCGCAAACAGAAAATCTCCAGTGTACATAGCAGCTAAGTTACCATATTCTGAACGTACAGTAGGCTTGCCTCTACGAAGCACTGCATCGTCAATAACATCGTCATGTACGAGTGTCGCCATATGAACAAGTTCAAGTGCGCACGCTATCGATTCAACATCGTGTGGATTGGCATTACCAAGCCTGCCGCATATCAGCGCAAACAGAGGCCGGATACGTTTTCCTCCGGCCTCGACCAATTGAATTGCGGATGCGGTTAATCTCTCATCTTTTACCGCCACAGATTTGTGCAACTTGTTCTCCACTTGCAACAACTGAGGGCCATACTGAATATATATAGATTGGAAATCCATGAGGGTATTATTCCTCCAATTTTCTTCCCAAGAGTAACGCTGCTATACCTTGAGATACCGAAAAAGGCTGACTCTGTTTACGAGCAATTGCAACATCAAGCATCTTTTGACAAAAATCAAGCCCAACCACACTCCCAGTTGGACCAATCGATAACAATCCAAGAAAATACGCGGTATACCTATACTGCTTTGTACTCTCCAGTAAACATCAGCGGTTTCCCTCGACAAGATTCAAGGTTTCAAGTGTACTTTGTATCGATAAAAAATATTCAACCAGGAAATTATAGATAGGACTGACGATTGCGTTTGAAGGCATAGAACGAAACCTTTCAAGCGAATCTGTCAGCCAATCGTATGCCTGGCGGAAAGTAAAAAAGCGAGGGGCTTTTAGCGAGACCATTTCCCCTTGCAGTATGTAAGCTTTTACCAGCGAATGAATATGTGCAACCCAAGTGCCGTTATCTCCTAAATAATGTTCGGCTAAAGCAATTAATAAATCACCGTGAACTTTTTCTTGGAGATTTAAATACGTTTCAGAATCAACTTGGTCCCCGAATTGACTCAGCTTCATTTTTGCTTCATTAATTCGTATAATTGCTCCACTCAAACGGTTTATCAGTTCAAAATCCCCAACACGCGTGAGAATATAATAGTACTGGCTGCTATTATAATCTCCAGCCAAGACGGTGAGTTGCCGTAATCTGCCTGTACGTTTATCAACTTCATCATGAACGGACAGTCCTTGTTCTAAGAGCAATAAGGCTTCTAGAACACTCTTGGCGGTGCTTTCATCAACATTTCCAGCAGTCAAAATTGCATTTGCAACTTCAAAGTGAAAACGACTTACAGTTTGCGGGACTTGACAAGCACGTAAAAACGGATGACCAACATACGCATGCACTTGCTCTTCGATAGCCTCGAAAAGTAGATTACTCGTATTTGCCATCGTCAAGTCTCCTCATCTCCATAAACCCGTACAAGTTCCCTATGTGAAAAAATGCACGATCATCGGTAGTATTATACCACATCACTGCCAAAACTTTCTCAGCCGCTTTGCAATCCCAATTTACCTTACTCTTTGGTATTCACAATTCCATGCTTAGTATACAATGCAAATTTACCGCGGATTTTCATTGCTGAAGTGTGCTCTGTAAATTGTGCAATCATCACTTCGTCCTTATCAAGTTTTTCGGCATGATGAAATTTTGTTTCAGAACCACGTGTCAGGCCGATAACTTGTACGCCATTCTCTAAAGCGCGGATGACAAAATAGTCACCAATGACAGGCGAATCACTCACGTAAAGCACCTCTCTCACGGAGAATTGTCGCGATAATGAAAAACCAGCGCTCATCACGCTGGTTCTTTGGTCGGAATGCCGGGATTTGAACCCGGGACCTCTACCTCCCCAAGGTAGCGCGCTACCAGGCTGCGCCACATCCCGTTATTCATAGGCGCAAGAGCCATTATAGCGGAATTGTGGCGACAATGCAATGTTGTAGTAGTACCTACCGAATAACTTCCCGCAATACCTTCCCAGCGCGAAAAGCAGGGATACGGCTTGCCTGAATTTGGATAACTTCTCCAGTCTGTGGATTTCTGCCCATTCTTGCAGCTCTTTCACGAATCTCAAAGTTACCAAATCCTACGAGCTGCACCTTTTCCCCAGATGATAAAGCTTTAGTGATTTCCTCAAGGACTGCTTCAACAATAAGCGCCGTTTCCTTTTTGGTCGTTCCGACTCTTCGAGCGACAGTCTCTACGAGTTCTGCTTTGTTCATATGAACACCCCTTATTCCCTGTAGATATTCTCTTTTTTGCCCAATTTATTTGATTTATACCTGCTTCGTTTAAACTTTCACACATATTTAAAGCCAGGGTAGACTACCCTGGCTTTAAATATGTGTATGGAGGATACATTACAAGATAATTGCAATAAGTCCTCCGCTACCTTCATTAATTATGCGCTGCAGTGTTTCTTTGAGCTTAAATTGAGCATTTTCAGGCATAAGAGCAAGTTTTCCAGATATGCCTTCCCGAACAATCGCTGCAAGGGACTTGCCGAAAATATCACTCTCCCAAATTTTCAACGGATCCTGTTCGAAATCTTGCATTAGATAGCGTACTAATTCTTCTGATTGCTTCTCTGTACCCACAATAGGAGCAAACTCACTCTCCACATCAACTCGTATCATGTGAATAGATGGTGCTGTCGCTTTTAGTCTAACTCCAAAGCGGGATCCCTGGCGAATCAATTCTGGCTCGTCAAGCGTCATTTCCTCAAGCACTGGCGGTGCAATACCGTAGCCCGTGAGTTTCACCATCTTGAGTGCTTCCGCTACCTTATCGTACTCACGTTTTGCATAAACGAATTCTTTCATCATCTTGAGCAATTGGTCTCGACCCGTAATTTGAACGCCAACAACCTCTGTAAGCACTCTGTCATACAGGTCATCTGGAGCAGACAAATCAATTACGGCAACTCCTTGCCCCATATCCATATGGGATAAACCAGCATACGAAACAAAATCATATCTCGAAAATTGCGAGACAACACGGTCGATATCACGGATGCGGCGAATGTCTTGGATAGTATCACGTACACAGTCCTGAAATTGCTGCCGTAACCAGTGGTCGTCATCGAGCACCATGACCCAGCTTGGAAGGTTCACATTTACTTCTTTAACGGGGAACTCGAACAGTGCTTCTCTGAGAACTGCGTGAATTTCGTGTGTTGTCAACGTTGCACAAGAAAGAGCAATTACAGGCACATCATATTTAGCAGCCAAATCTGCACGCAAGTCCTGCGCCCTCGGATGTTCTGGGTTCACAGAATTTACAATGATGACAAAAGGTTTCCCAAGCTCCTTTAATTCTTCGACCACTCGCTCTTCAGCAAAAACATAACCATCGCGCGGTATCTCAGATACAGAACCATCCGTTGTTACAACGATCCCGATGGTTGAATGGTCAGATATGACCTTTTTTGTGCCAATTTCTGCAGCTTCTTGAAATGGTATCGGCTCGTCAAACCATGGGGTGGTAACCATCCTAGGACCATTATCGTCTTCATATCCCCTCGCCCCATCAACTGCATAACCAACACAATCCACTACACGCACATTGACATCAAGGCCCTCAGCCACTGAAATCTCAACAGCCTGATTTGGAATGAATTTCGGCTCCGTTGTCATGATGGTTCTTCCGGCAGCACTTTGCGGCAATTCATCAGTCGCTCGAACACGATCAGACTCAACTTTGATATTCGGGAGAACAATAAGCTCCATGAATTTCTTAATAAAAGTTGATTTGCCAGTGCGCACGGGGCCGACCACGCCGAGGTATATGTCTCCCCCCGTCCGCTCAGCAATATCCTTAAATACGTCGAACTTTTCCACGCTTTTCCC
>JAKADF010000250.1 GCA_021820805.1 Bacillota bacterium | reverse complement strand
AAGTTTGGGAAGGACCGCTAAACGCTAATATCTAACCTGGAAATTTTCTGGTTAGATACGAGATTTTTACAAATGGGCGGACTCTATTGAATTGTAATTTCCATTAACGTGTTTTATATTCAGTCTGTCGAAAAATATAACCCCCGTGCGCCCCTGTCATAAATCGGCAGGGGCCGTTTTGATTTTTATTGATTCTATATTTTTTCTGTTGACCCTCGTGTATTTTCAACTAAAATCGCTATATTTCCCTTGGCAAGTTTCGACAGTATTCGTAATAGACATGAAGTATACTTGGGCAAAACCGACATCCGAGGTGTGAGCCCGTGCCAGTCATATATATAGACGTGGTTTGGATAGTCAACTTTGTGATGGACGGTGTTTTATTACTGACTACCAGTTGGGTTCTGCATCGTAAGGTTAAACCTTCTCGGTTAGTCGCTGGTGCAATGATAGGGGCGTGCTATGCACTGCTCTTGTTTGTTCCCGCTGCCGCGTTTTTTACCAACTGGATTGGGAAAGCTGTTATGACCCTGGTAATGGTTAATGTTGGGGTTGGTAAGCGCACTTGGATTGATTTGATTCGAGTTTCACTAGTGTTTTTTGGAGTATCCTTTGTTTTTGCTGGTGCGGCGCTTGCCCTACACTTTGCATTACCGACAGTGTCCATCTCAAAAGTAGCATCAATTAGTAGTAATGGAATTGCAGTTGAGACAAGTATGGAAAGTTTAAGTCTGTTGGTCTGTATCCCGTTAAGTATCGCACTCATTAAGTACGTTATTCGTCACACACAAAAAGCGAAATTACGTGCTGGAGTGACTTATACCGTTCGGGTAAAATTCGGAGACTTTGAAATTGAGTGCATAGGTTTAGTGGATTCAGGAAATCAACTGAGAGATCCGATTAAACGCAGGCCTGTAAACTTTATCGATGCTGAACTTTTGTCGCCGATGTTACCAGAGCGATTAAGGGAGGCTATCCGACAAGGAAGCGACTTAATAAGGGCACTCGGCGAGATCGAGCAAGATGAAGTACGATCTAATTTTATTTTGGTACCTTATCGAGGAGCTGGGGGTGTTTCTCAGATAGCAATAGCTATTGAACCAGATTTAGTTGTTTTGGAACGTTCTTCGCAGAAATTTACAGTTAGTGCACCTTGCTTGTTCGCAATCCATCCTTCCAATCTTTCGGTTGATAGATCGTTCCAAGCATTATTGCACTTTGAACTCGTAACGGGAGATGAAGCGTTTGAAGTTTCAAATGGACAAAATCATCAGCATGAAGCTAAGAATTCGTCTCCAACTGTTATGGATACGGATTCGTCTCAAGTTACAAGGTGACGCTGAAGAGGTCTACTACGTAGGTGGTGGTGAAGCGCTCCCGCCGCCGCTGACGCGTGAGGAAGAAGAGTACCTGCTCGAGAGACTTCCGGGCGGAGACGAATCTGTACGAGCGATGTTGATAGAACGAAATCTAAGGCTTGTTGTTTATATTGCAAGGAAGTTTGAGAATACCGGTTTAAATATTGAAGATCTTGTATCTATAGGAACAATTGGTTTGATAAAGGCAGTGAATACTTTTGACCCACATAAAAAAATTAAACTTGCGACATATGCTTCTCGGTGTATTGAAAATGAGATTTTGATGTTTTTACGCAGAAACAATAAACTTCGTTCCGAAGTATCATTTGATGAGCCGCTCAATGTTGATTGGGATGGAAATGAGTTATTGCTCTCAGACGTCCTCGGGACTGAGTCTGACACGATTTATCGAAATCTTGAAGATGAGGTAGATCGTACTTTATTGTACGATGCACTGGATAAATTAACAGAACGTGAGAAACGTATCATGGAACTCCGATTTGGGCTTCATACTGGAGAAGAAATGACTCAGAAAGATGTCGCTGATTTACTCGGTATATCGCAATCTTATATTTCAAGACTAGAAAAGCGGATTTTAAAAAGACTGCAAAAAGAATTTAATCGGATGATGTAAAAATAAAGTAGTTTCTTCCATGAAATGCATAAGTTCTCCCTTCCCGGAAATACTGTTGACGACTTCATTAACAGTCGAAAGACTTCGCGGAAACGGTTGAATGCTGGCATCATGGGGGGAACTTAGTTGAAGCGAAATAAAGTGGAGATTTGCGGTGTCAACACATCCGAACTCCCCGTTTTAACAAATGTTGAAATGCGGGAGTTATTTTATCGTTTACAGACCGGGGAACTTGCAGCAAGAGAAAAACTTGTGAATGGAAATTTACGCCTCGTTTTGTCTGTTATTCAACGGTTTAATAATCGCGGTGAATATGTGGACGACCTATTTCAGGTTGGCTGCATTGGACTCATGAAAGCAATTGATAATTTTGATTTGAGTCAAAATGTTCGTTTTTCTACATACGCGGTTCCAATGATAGTCGGCGAAATAAGGCGTTATTTACGCGATAATAATCCAATTCGCGTAAGTCGATCGCTGAGAGACATTGCCTACAAAGCACTTCAAATTCGAGATCAACTAACGAATAAAAATTTACGTGAACCGACAATTTTAGAAATTGCAAAAGAGATGGAAGTTGCTAAGGAAGAAGTTGTTTTTGCCTTGGATGCAATTCAAGATCCTGTATCAATGTTTGAGCCCATTTATCATGACGGTGGAGATCCGATTTATGTAATGGATCAAATTCATGATGACAAGAATTTAGATACGTCTTGGGTAGAAGGAATTGCAATTCGCGAGGCTATGCGAAAACTGACAGATCGTGAAAAAAGAATTTTGGCAATGCGGTTCTATGAAGGAAAAACACAAATGGAGGTTGCGGAGGAAATTGGAATTTCTCAAGCACAGGTTTCACGCTTGGAAAAGGCTGCGATTCATAGAATGAACAAGCATATTCAGTCTTAAATTCCGCCTGTCGTGTCATATACATCTATGAGAGATGTCAGACCGACAGGAAGGCGGAACCCATGTTGATGCGCATATCTGATTTACAATCGAAAGATGTAGTCAACATTGGCGATGGAAAACGCCTAGGTACAATTGGGGATTTAGATATCGATACAGACAGCGGCTTGGTTAAAGCAGTGATTATTCCTGTTTCTGGCCGCTTCTTTGGCATGGTTGGCGGTGGAAAAGACTATGTTGTACCTTGGAATCAAATTGTTAAAATTGGCTCTGATGTGATATTGGTCGATTTACGTCCTCCAAATGAAACAGGTTATTTTTTGCCGCCGGGTTCTGGGAAACGCGGTACAGGAGGATATTGACGAATTTAAGTGCTATCCCTCGCCATTCCAGAACGGATCCGATATCATGGAATCAAAGGGGGGGAATGGTGTGTTTGAAGACGTTTATCAGTCACATGACAGGCTTTGGTTAAAACCAAAATGGAACTCAAACGCGGTATGCGGCTTATTCTCTTTTCGAACAGGCGGAGTTTCAGACACCCCCTACGATTCCTTGAATTTGGGTTTGCATGTTGGGGATGATGTGAACCAAGTTATACAAAATCGAAGAATCTGTGCAGAAGAACTCTATGGTAATCTTGAGTCGTGGGTTGTTGCAGAGCAAGTTCATGGTAACAAAGTCGCATGTGTAGATGAAAATCATCGAGGCTGTGGCGCAAAAGATCACTCCAGTTCGATTTTAGGAGTAGATGGTTTAATTACGGATAAGAAGGATATCACGCTTGTTGTATTATCGGCTGATTGTGTTCCTATCCTATTTTTTGACCCCGTTTCGAACGTCATTGCTACCGCCCATTCTGGGTGGAAAGGGACGCTCCAGCATATTTCTGCAGTTGTAATTTCGACTATGGCAGAAAAATATCATTCAAACCCAAGGGATATCCACGTGCATCTAGGGCCATCCATCAGGAAATGTTGTTACGAGGTTAACGAAGCTGTAGCTTTCCCAATGATGGAGCAATTCGGGAGTCGAGTTTTAATGAAGCGTTTCTATGCAAAGGACCGTTATTTACTAAGTTTGCAGGATTGCATTATTCAAGACCTTCAAAAGTGTGGAATTGAACAAAATCACATCGACGATTGCGGAGTTTGTACCGGATGTCACGTACCGCTCATCTTTTCGCATCGAAAAGAACACGGAAAAACGGGCAGATTGGCAGGGGCCATTCGCCTTCTGCCTTAGTTTGTAATATGTTCTAATCAAGGGGAAACAGCAAGGCTGGTGAAACGTATGAATGAAGTTGTGAGGTCAATTTATGAACGTAACCTAAGGGAAGTAGAATTTGAAATTGAACAGGCTTGCAGAAACAGCGGCCGTAAAAGAGAAGATGTGAGTTTAATTGCTGTGACAAAAACGGTTTCGCCTGATGCGATTATACCTTTACTTCAGACAGGATTAAATGAGTTTGCTGAAAACCGTTGGCAAGTTGCAAGAGAAAAATTTTCTATTGAAGAGGCAAAACAAGCCACATGGCATTTTATTGGCACGCTGCAAATCAATAAAGTGAAATATATTGTGCCGAGATTTGCTTGGATTCATTCTATCGACAGTCTCACTCTTGGACAGGCTGTCAGTACATGTGCTGTTAAAAATGGCACTGTGTCGAATATCCTAATCCAAGTGAATATTTCCGGAGAAGAGCAAAAGCATGGTATTCGCCCTGAAGATGCACAAGGTCTAATTCGTGAACTTTCCTTACTCCCCGGGCTGTCTGTGCGCGGACTGATGACGATGGCGCCAAATACGGATGATAGAGATTTAATTCGTTCAGTTTTTCAAGGGCTCAGAGAATTGCTAACGACTTTACAACAGGAATTTGATCCTGCGATATTGAATCAACTGTCAATGGGTATGTCAAACGATTTTCCAATTGCAATCAAAGAGGGTGCGACAATGGTACGTGTTGGGCGTCGCCTAATGCAAACCTAAGTCTTTTAAGAAGGAACGGTGGCGATAATGTACGGCATTTTAGTAGATATCGTGCAAAGCCTATTTACAGCGTACTGGTATGTACTCTTAGCAACAGCAATTATCTCTTGGATTCCGGAACTGAATGATACAGCCGTCGGCCGTTTGTTATATCAGATAAGTGACCCTTATCTGAGGTTGTTTCGCAAATGGGTACCATCCGCTCGAATCGGGCACATTGAGTTGGATTTGTCTTATATCGTAGCTGTCATTGTATTCTTTTTTATTCAATCTGAATTAATTAAAATCATGTACGGTTTGTTAGGGAGTATAAATGCGTGAATTATACGCCAAGTGAAGAACAAAGTTGGGTAAGGGCAGACGAACTCCAAGTTGTCCGCCGTATGGTCGATTGGGTGTCACAAGTGACAACAAATCACAGGTGGTACTTAAGTGATTTTCTAACACCACGTGAACAGTTTCTGCTTACGAGTGTTGTAAAACAACAAGGCGCAATCGTCGAATATTTTGGCGGGTATCAAGATGCTGAGCGCAAACGAGCAATTATCATGCCTGAAAATTGGTTTCCTAGAGAGTCAGATTATCTAATCGCAAGACTAAAGATTAATACATCCGACACACTCTCTCATGGAGCAATTCTCGGTTCAATACTCGGCCTTGGAATGGAACGCCGCGTCATTGGTGACATTGTATTCGCACTTGACGGGATATATATTTTCACTTTATCGACTGTAGCTCCTTTTGTTCAAGATTCGCTCGTCTCGGTTGGAAGATATCCGGTACATATGGATATTGATAACCTTGAGCGTGAAATTAAGCCGATAGAGCCTAATCAAATAGACAAAACTATTTTTGTTTCTTCTTTGCGGGCAGATGC
>JAKADF010000249.1 GCA_021820805.1 Bacillota bacterium | reverse complement strand
TCTGTTTGTGAAACATTTTTTTGTCCATTTTACAAAATATCGTGACAGTATTATTCGTTCGCAGCGTGAATTGATTGATGAATTGTCAGTTCCGGTGATTCCAATTGCAGAATCGGTCGCTGTTATTCCACTCGTTGGTACACTCGACACATATCGTGCAAAGAGAATTCAAGAGAATGTACTAACTGAGATTTCAAAATTAAAGCTTCACAAAATTGTCATTGATTTATCTGGGGTTGCGTTTCTCGATAGTGCGGTTGTTGGCCACCTGTTTCGTATCGTAGACGGTATCAAGTTGCTTGGTTGCCGCGCAGTATTAACTGGAATACGGCCAGAAATTGCAAATACCATGATTGAGCAAGGGATTGCAATTGACGAGAAAATTGAAATCTATTCGACATTACGTCAGGCAGTTCAGCTTGGCTGATACAGGTACAGAGTTATATACAGGCTGTAGGCGACATTGTTCGTAACATGAATGAGCACCGTGGTCGGTGCTCAAACATGTTACGAATGTGTGTTTTCAATTTTGTTTTCTGCGTCCTGTACTGTTATTGTGACATCTTGCCGATTTGTGGTGTAGCCAACATAGCAGGTCGTTGTAATAAGTGCCGCTAAAAGAATAAGTGCGATAATATACAGCACTTTTTCCTCCTCCTCGCTCATTGGATTGGTTGACCAACTTAACAGCTTGAACGATTGATGGAATGGCGAATTGTGATATTCTAAAGTCGTCAGAACCTTTAATTATCTTTATTTTAACTAGAAGCGAAATAATCCTTTTACGATATGTTTTGTTTAGTAATAAGTGCTTCTGTTGTGGCATTAGAGTCTAAGTTTTCTTAAAACTATTGACGATGTTTTTAACCTATGTGTATTGTTAAGTAACAAGGGTGTAATATCGTTTCACATTTGTAATAAAAACTGTATTAATGGTGCAAGGTGTCAGGAGGTCAGCAATTTATGACTATAGACAAAATCCAGAAAGTTGCAGTAATTGGTGCTGGAGCGATGGGCTCGCAAATTGCAATGGTTTGTGCGCTCGCAGGATATGACGTTATTTTAGCGGATGTTGTTTCAGACGCACTGGTAAGGTCAAAAGCTTCACTCCAAGGGCACATGGATAATCGTATTAAAAAAGGACGGTTGACGACTCTGCAGGTGGATGCTGCATTTTCAAAGTTATCATTTGAAGAAAACCTGCAGGCTGCGGTGCATGATGCAGATTTGTGATTGAAGCAATTGTTGAAAAATTGGATGCTAAACGCAGTTTATTTCAAGAGCTTGATTCACTTGCGCCGCAGCATGCAATTTTGGCAACGAACAGCTCGACAATTGTTAGTTCAAAAGTGGCTGATGTGACAAATCGGGCGGATCGTGTATGTAATATGCACTTCTTCAATCCGGCATTAGTAATGCAGCTTGTGGAAGTAGTTCGAAACGAACAAACATCAGACGAAACAGTTGATACAACTGTTCAATTTGCGAAGACACTTTCGAAAACGCCTATTGTTTTGAACAAGGAGATCTCCGGTTTTATTGCCAATCGAATTCTTGGTGCACTGATGGATGAGGCTGTATCGTTATATGAGAAAGGTATCGCCTCATTAGAGGACATCGATACGGCTGTCACAAAGGGACTCAACCATCCGATTGGACCTTTTGCACTTATGGACCTAACTGGAATTGATGTGAACTATTTCGTACGGATGGAGCGTTTCCAAGAAACAGGCAATCCAGATGATGCTCCTAAACCCAGTCTTGTAGAAAAGTTTGAGAAAGGCGAGCTCGGTCGTAAAACAGGGAAAGGTTGGTACACTTATACGAAATAGAAGAAATAAGGGCAAGTAAAAAATTTAAAACATTTAATAAAAGACAGGAGAATCATGATGACTGAAAATGTATGGTTAGTAGAATATGTACGCACACCGTTTGGCCGTCAAGGAGGAGCTTTAAAAAATGTACGTCCTGATGATTTGGCTGCTTTAACAATCAAAACGGTAGTTGACCGTACTGGTATTAACCCGGCCCAGATAGATGAAGTATTCTTAGGATGCGCAAATCAGGCGGGGGAAGACAATCGAAATGTAGCAAGGATGGCAGTGCTTCTAGCAGGTCTCCCAGAAAATGTACCAGGGGTCACATTGAACCGTCTTTGTGCATCCGGACTTGAAGCAGTGAACCAAGCCGCTCGTGCCATTGCTCTTGGTGAGATGGAGATGGTGATTGCAGGTGGGGTAGAGAGTATGACAAGGGCACCGCTCGTGTTGCAAAAGCCGGAAATGGAGTATGTACGTGGAAACCAAACGATGTGGGATACAACGCTTGGGTGGCGGATGGGTAATCCCAAGTTCCCGTATCCGCTCGAAAGTATGGGGGAAACGGCTGAAAACGTGGCAGAGCTTTATCACATCTCCCGCGCGGACCAAGACGTCTTTGCTCTTTCCAGCCAAAAGAAAGCAGCAGCAGCTCAGGCCATGGGGATATTTGCTGAAGAGATTGTGTCTGTTGTCGTACGAGACAGAAAAACTGAACGGATTGTAGAAGAGGACGAGCATCCAAGACCGAATACCACTCCCGAATCCCTCGCTAAACTGCGTACAGTGTTTCGCGAGGGTGGAACCGTAACTGCAGGTAATTCTTCCGGTATTAATGATGGAGCGGTAGCTTTATTGTTAGTATCCGAAAAGAAAGGCCGGGAACTTGGCTTACGTCCGCTTGCACGTTATGTTGCGTCAGCTGCTGCAGGCGTCAGTCCAAGGACGATGGGACTTGGACCTATACCTGCAACGCGAAAAGTCCTGAAACTCGCAAACTTGACTGTAAATGACCTAGACTGGATTGAGTTGAATGAAGCGTTTGCGGCTCAATCATTAGCTTGTATTCGTGAATTAGGTTTGCCAGAAGAGAAGGTCAATCCTTACGGCGGGGCAATTGCACTAGGTCATCCACTTGGTTGTTCCGGGGCTCGGATTGTCGGAACTTTGGCTCGCCAATTACAAAGAACAGGCAGCCGTTATGGTCTTGCGACGCTGTGTGTCGGAGTTGGCCAAGGTGTTGCAACTCTGCTGGAGCGTGTTGAGGAATAGAAGATAAATAAATATATTTATACTAGAGGATTCATAGTAAAACGGCAGGTCTATGATCTTTAAACGGAATCTTGTTAGATAATGGGCCTGTCCAGCTTTGTTCAAAGAAAAAAATGAATGCGAAAATGATGGACGAATGTATAAAGTAATCTGTAACGTTCTGTATTTTACATGTTATTTAAGCGGATGCAAAATACCCCATACGTCTATAGAATCTGTCATCTTGTTTGAAAAATCCATGAGAGCGCCAAAACGTTTCCTCCCCTGGGGCTGGCGAACAGGCTACCCACCCGCGAAACCCGAGTGAAGCACTTTCATCAATTGCAGACTCAATGAGGCGTTCTTCAATTTCATTGCGGATATGAGAATACAAGGGATGAGTTGTCATGTACTGCAAGAAGAAATGGTCGAAAATTGGAACCCCGCACATGATGCCGACAATTGTTCCTTCATTGTTCTTTGCAACTGAAATATGCGGGAATGGTTGCAGTGTTTGCTGAGCCATCCAAATTTCAGCATGAATTAAACCTAATTTCAAATTTTCCTCTTTTCCTCGATTTTCCCCCCAAAGTTTCACGATATCTTGTAATACACGGTGCATGGTATTCACACGAAGCCATTCAATTGTTAGCTCATTGTCCTTTGCGAATCCTTGCATCAGGGCACCCTCTTTCTTAAGAGTAAGCCTGTATTCATTGCATTTTAGATTTTTGCGAACCATCTGTTGTGTACATAAATAATCTCATTTTTAAAGTTGGACTCACAAGACTAATTCGGGGGATGAAGCGTAGGAAGGACAAGCTACTCTGAATAAGTAAAAGATGGGTACTGAGAAGTAGGTGAGACGCGTGAACTAGTTAGAGATAAGGAAGATGGGAGCAGCAGTTGCTTAAAACCATTCCCATCTTATCCCAAATTCTTAAACCTTTCAAATTCAAAATATGCTTTTTATTTTTACCCTGAAATTGCAACAGACTTAGGGGAGACCGTTCCTTTTACCATGCCATTTTTGTCACCTGACAAGTATTCATCGAACAATTTTGCATAATCGCCGTTTGCTTGAATCTTCTCTAGACCATCGTCAATTTTGCTCAGCAGGTCAGTTTCTTTTTTATTCACAGCGATTCCGTAGTATTCACCTGTCAACAGTCCGCCGACAATGTGTACGTCTTTGTGTGAAGCCATGAATAAAATGTTGGAGGGATTGTCAAATACAACAGCATCCGCTCCGCCATTTTCAAGTGCATTATAGGCATCGTTCATATAATCGTATTGCTTAACATTTTTGATTCCATTCTTTTGAAGCAGATCTACAGATGACGTTCCTTTTTCGGTAGCGACAATTTTATCTTTTAGATCATTTAAGTTTTTAATATTCGAGCCATTTTTGGTTAGGATAGACAAACCCGATTTATAATATGCATTTGAAAAATTTACAGCTTCAAGACGCGTCTGCTTAATGGTCATACCTGCAACAGATGCATCCACTTGACCGGATTGAAGTGCTGGAATGATACCGTCGAATGGTGTTGTCTTAAACTCAACTTTCAAATTTTCAATCTTAGCGATATCTTGAATCATTGCGATGTCAAAGCCTGTAAGCTTATTGTCTTTTAAATACTCAAATGGCGGGTAAGTTGGGCTTGTTGCAACTGTTATTGTGTCTTGCTTGTTTATGCTTGCGCCAGTGCTTGTGCCCGTATTAGCACTTGAATTATTGTTTGCAGCCGTTGATGCACCGCAGCCTGCTAAGGACGTACCAAGCGTAAGCAGTATTCCTATAATCATTGCTTTTTTCATTGTGTAACCCCCGTGTAGTTTATTTGAGTGCGGCTTCCCTATTTATTATTTCTAGTTTTACTCCTAGAAGAGATAGATTCAGAAAACGATAACAAAACTCGGCTTAAGACAAGCTTGTTTGAAGAGCTAATTGGCATTCTAAACACTTTTAAAAATGCAGTCAAGTGTATAAATATAAAAAATCACATTTGTTTCATTTCAATGACAGATTCAAATGAATGGTATAGAATAATCAAAGTTGGTTTGTGATTTTGATAGATAGAAATGTAAATGAGGGGTTACCCAGAATGAGAAAGTGGGAAACAAAGGAACAATTACAGGACTTGTTGTGTGATATCGTAAGTATTCCGAGCGTGACAGGTTCAAATGCTGAGATAAATCTGCCAAATTACCTAGTCGAACAAATAGGCACATTGCCGTATTTTCAACAACATCCAGAGCATTTGCAGTTATCCCCAACTGGTGATGGACGTTTTTTCGTAACTGCACTAGTAAAGGAAAATGACAATATACAAGATACTTTGATTTTAGTGAGCCACTTTGATGTTGTTGGTGTGGAAGATTACGGTGCGTGGAAAGAGGAAGCCTTTTCCGCAAAAAAACTGACTAAGATATTTTACGATGCAAAAGATACCCTGCCGAAAGAAGTACAACAGGACATACAAACTGGGAATTGGCTGTTTGGCAGAGGTACGATGGACATGAAATGCGGTCTTGCATTACATATATCCATGATTGAACGAGCATGTCACGGGGAATTCCCCGGGAATATTCTGCTCTTAACGGTGCCCGATGAAGAAGTAAATTCAGTTGGAATGCGAAGTGCAGTACCAGTACTGATTGATATAGCTAAAAAATTTGACCTTAAGTTTAAAGCAGT
>JAKADF010000248.1 GCA_021820805.1 Bacillota bacterium | reverse complement strand
AGCAATTGCCTGAATCACCACAGAGGCAAAACCAAATTGATAAAATTTGTCGTCACGCTGGGATCCGAATGCGAAACACAACATTCTCGCTGCGAGGTGTAATTGTAAAGGTTGGACAATTCCTAAGTATGCGTGAAGATATACTACCTAAGGCGTTCGTCGAGGAACTAAAAGATTTACAAGACACAATGCCTGCAGAACCATTCACTATTGTAGGCCCACTAATAGAAAGAGCACTTGGTAGAAAATTGAATTCCGTTTTTGCTCATTTCGAAAAAATCGCAGTTGCAGCAGCATCGCTCGCACAAGTTCATAAAGCTGTTCTTACAACTGGGGAGATTGTTGCTGTAAAAATCCTTCGTCCAAATATTAGACGGTATGTTCATACAGATTTAGGCACATTACTCCTTGTTGCAAAAATTGCCCATCGCTTTCCAGCTATCCGAGCCAAAATGAATTTTGTAGAACTCCATAAAGAGTTTACTGAAATCGTCTCTAGAGAAGTAGACTGCCTCCAGGAGAGAGAACAGTTGTACCAATTTAAAGATTTGTTTAGAGACAATGATAATATCCATGTTCCTCATGTGTACAACGCATTAACACGTAAAGAAATCATTGTAATGGAATATATTGAAGGGGCAAAAATTACTGATACAGGGAAATGGAAATCTTGGGGGGTTCAACCCGATAAAATCGTAAACATTTTGCTCAATTCTTATCTCTCGCAATTGTTATCATTTGGTTTCGTACATCTTGACCCCCACCCTGGAAATCTCTACATTCTCCAGGACGGACACGTTTGCTTCTTGGACTTCGGTATGGTTGGAATCTTTAACGTTGAGGAGCTTTCCAATTTCCGTCGACTTTTACAGGCCACTATGATGGGCAAAGCAGAAGCAATTGTTGCTGCATTAAAATCGCTTGGTTATATTCAAAAAGGTGCGGACATAACCCCATTTATCGCAAAGGTAGATCAATTATTGAATGAAATAAGGAACCCAGGTGCCAGAACGGCCGGACCTCAAGTTAGTAAAACAATCAATACAATAAAATCAATTATCATCGACAGCCCAATCCAATTACAGGCTAAGTACATGTTTCTTATTCGAACAACTAGTTTGCTCATCCCAATTTTTAAAGAACTGATTCCATCAGCAAATTGGCCCGAGCTAATAATGGAACATGCACTTCCAATCATGATGGCTCCAATTGCATCAAGGAGACAGATAAAAGCATAAAGTGCCGAGTGCGCACAAAAAAATGGCTCGCTACAGCGCAGCGGGCCATTTTTATAATCTATTGTTTAACCCTCAATTGGGAAAAATGCTTGATCTATTTTACTTTTTAGTGCCTCAAAATCTGGTTCTGGAATAGTGAAGTACATCCAAACCATCCACACACCCTTTGCGCCGCGGGCTGGTTCTAAAAATACGCCGGGTAAAGGTGTAGGACCAGGCTTTCCAAAGAAGAAATCCTGAACCTCCATTCCGAACCGAACCTTTTGCATAAACTCAATGCCTGCATTTCTGAGTGCGTCTCCCACTTTCGATACTGCTTCGGTGAAAGTTTCGGATTCTAACATTGCAACTGCGTATTTTTTGAACTTGGGATCAAGCACACGTTTATTTACATATTCCAGATTTGGCTTTTCAAACATAAGTGGTAGGATCCTTTCAGCGAGAGCGGCACGCCTGCCATTCGCTTACAGGAGCAGGCGTGCGTACTGCCCGGTATAAAATTATGCTACGGAAATAATACCAAGAATCAGCACAACAGGAACCAAAACGACCGCTAAAGATACCAAAAACTTAGAAACGAAGGTCGGCCAAAGCCCCTGGCTGTCTCTGTTATAAAGTGGTCCATTGCCCATTGCCATAACAAATGACTCCCTTTCTACTCTTGGTCAAGCATTTGACCAACTTGCGCGAGTAATTCTCTCGTTTTTTCAATTCCAAAATGCCGGCGGTACACATCAACAAGATTCGTGATACTGTGACTGTACAAAAATTCTTCTGTACAGGCGACTTTCGCCGTTGCGATGATGAAGGCACTGTCGGTCGTAATTTTAAAATGCTCGTTTTTTGCTAATTGCATAAGCTCATCTCCAACAAAGCCTAATGTGGACTTTATACTAATCTTACCTATGCCGAGCAAAATTACTGTGCCAAGTGTCACATCATGAGCATTCGGTCATGAATTTGATCCTACCCATTTATTGTACGTAACTCCGTCAAATTTCACAAAAAAAAAATCACACGCCATTCTTGGAAGGAAGAGCGTATGACTTTGAATTGACCTTAACTTTAAATGAATTTTTGATGAATATAGGTTTAATCAACAAAACGATAAATCCAATAGAGTTCTTTACTAAATTGATTTCGAATTCGCTTTACAATTTCATCATCAGATGTCTCCAATTGAGACAACATAGATTCGGACTGTGAGCGATGTGCACGAATTGCTTCGAATTTTTTGTCCGTATAACGACTGATATCAAGTGTAATATCTGGCTCGCCTAAAGCTTCCATCCGATTTTTTGTTATTGCATGACCATACACGGTTGGACGGTCAGCTTTTTTCATTTTTCCAACTGCGCGAACAGTTGCAGCACCTAACGCATCATGATCTGGGTGAACGCCATGCTTTGGATAATGCGTTAGTACGAGTGAGGGTTTTATTTCGTTAATAATCTCGAGAATTTTATCTGCCAGCCATTCTGGATCCTCAAATTCAAGTGTCTTGTCCCGTAAACCAAGCATCCGCAGATCCTTTATTCCTAGCACTTCACATGCATTTTGCAACTCTTTTTCCCGAATGTCCTGTAGTGTCTCACGTGTTGCAAAAAACGGTTTGCCCATATTACGGCCCATTTGTCCAAGCGTCCCACACACATAAGTCACGGGGATACTTGCTTCTGTATATGTTAGAATCGTCCCTGCACTGCCAAATGTTTCATCGTCCGGATGCGGATATACAACCAAAACATGACTTTGTTCCACATTCGTTCCTCCCGCCCGATTTATTGCTTACATTCGAAAAGGTGTTTGGCCAAGCTCCAGCGCAATCGCCAACCTGCCTTCACTATCATGCCCGGCTAGAAGCAGGCGCCCTTCTTTATCAATTTCAAAATCTGTGAGCCCTTCTCCATAAACCCAGCCGTCTTCCATCTTAAGGCCTACACGGTAAGGCCCTTCCCCTGTAATCGTGCCCCGAACATAACGAATCTTTCCATTTCGAATATATGCACAAACAGCCATCGCACTTTCACCGCGAAGTGCAGCATACGCACCGTTTGTTGTTTCAAGGTGTAAGTATAAATCCTGGTTTGTCAATGCATCTAATTTCCTTTGAACTTCCTCGCGACGAATTGGCTCCATAATACATCTCTCCCATCCTGCCAAATGAAACTACTGCTTCATCATAGCGAAAAACTTTTATCTCGAGCAAACATTTGAAACCTTCTCATATCCTGTAAACAGGTCAATTAAACTTAGTCAATCAATCATGATTCACGCACTGACATATTTTTTTCGATCACGTTCTGCAAAATAGTACCGCTTTTCTCGTCAATCTGAAACATAGTTTGCAAGAATGCAAAATTACGATTCGTAATATATTGCGTCATGACTTGACGGACTGTTTTTGTAATTTGTGTTCAATACAAAAAAACGGTTATTCAATCCATCTCACCTCAGGATGAACAAGTGGAACAATCAAATCAAAATTGACCCTCAAAATCCTGCAGGGAAATCCCTGCAGAGAGCAATACCAGTAATTTGATTCTTGCTTTTTGACCATTTAAACCATTGCAAAATATGATGCCCATCTGGCGCAACTGTTTTCCTCCGCCCTCATATCCGTATAAATCCTGCACATATCCGTTGTAGCACCTTGAGACCATTACAACGGGAAGACTACGCGATATCAGAGCTTGAAGGTTTGGAATAATGGAAGGAGGAACGTTGCCTGCACCAAATGCCTCCAACACTACGCCGTCAATTGGCGCTGTAGTTAAGAAATCAAGCCAGGCAGGCTCCATGCCGGTTACTACCTTTACCAAAGGTACCTTTGGTAACTCTTTCGAAACCCTGTATTTTTGCAAACGAGCCGCAGGCTGATGGAATGTGACTGCACGTTTTGTAATCACACCCACAGGCCCGTAAGCCGGCGACTGGAATGTCGCTACGTTACTTGTGTGAGTTTTCGTAACATCCCTTGCGGAATGGATCTCGTCATTAAACACAACAAGCGTGCCCCTACCGTAACTGTTCGAATCCGATGCAACTCGGACAGATTGAATCAAATTAACCGGACCGTCAGCTCCCAGTTCATTGCTTGAGCGCATAGCTCCAGTGACGACAACTGGCTTATCGTTTTGTACCGTTAGATCTAAGAAATAAGCAGTTTCTTCAAGGGTATCTGTTCCATGCGTAATGACGACTCCAACAATCTCCTCTTTCTCAAGATAGGAATCAATAACAGTGCAAAGCTGATACATCATTTCCGGTGTCATATAAGGGCTCGGAACATTAAACAAGTCAATCATTTCTATATCGGCAAACTGCTTGAGCAACTTCTCTGTCGCATGCAGAGGCTGGTCTTTGCCTGCTTTAACAGAATCTGTCGACTCATCAAGTTCCATTGCAATCGTTCCGCCCGTATTAATAATCACAACTTTTTTTGTATCCATCAATACATTGCCTCCCATAAAGAAGAACGCTTTACCGGTTCCCCATGCGCTGGGCATACAACATCAAACTTCAAACTACCGATATCACGAATCGAACGTTTTAACGCTTCTTTGTCTGTCGTTAAGAAAAATGGAGCAGGTTTCAACTTCCCCCGCCGAGTTGTTACCAAATCACCTGCAAGCAAGACATCATCTACAACAAAACATACGTGCCCATTTGTATGACCAGGGGAAGGTATGACCTCCAAGTCCCCGATTTTAACTCCATTATCGTATGTCCGATTCACAATAGGATGTTTTACCCTTACTAATCGCGAAATGAGCTTACGAATACCTTGTTCTTTATGATCTCCATGTATAAATGGTATCTCAGTTTCCGACGCCCAAACCATAGCTCCAGACAATGACGCAAGTGCGTGAGCATTTCCAATGTGATCCGGATCGTGATGAGTGAGCACAATATGCGCAATATCCGACATACGCATACCAAGAGCTTCCACAGACTGTACAATCCGATTCGTGCGGCCTGGAAAACTCGTATCCACTAACACAGGCTCATTACCGAGAACCAGATATGCATAACTTCCTTTTGTTCCATCAATGAGATGCACCCGATTTGCTACTTTCATACTCGATTCACCTCTACATCTCAACACACGCTGTACCCCGGTGCCGCATCGACGCCGGGGTACTAGTCTCAGTTCTATAGTATTGATAACTGTGAATCATTACAATGCTGAAATGCATAACTGAAAAATGAAACATCTCAAGTACGTGTTCGCCCCAAAACAGTTCTCCGCATGGTCTGCGTATTTAACCCACCATGTACTGGTCAAGAAACCCAACAGCAAAGGCTGGTTCTGTGCTCATGTTTGAATGTAATACAATGCATGGATCAAACAGCAACATGACTCCATATCCACGCCGAAATGTCTTTAGGTCTACAACAGCGTTCAGAATGCACTTGTAGATCCGTTCTCCCGTGGACAACCGAGGCCGGAATTTATAGCGAGCCGTAAACCGGAATTGATTGTACTCTAAACATTAATGCTTTTTAAATGAAGTAACGGGTGAACCAAAACATTGAGGTACTGTACCTCTAAGTTGGTTC
>JAKADF010000247.1 GCA_021820805.1 Bacillota bacterium | reverse complement strand
TAATTAAGTAAACATAAATAGTTTTCTTTAATCCACACATACGATTGAAGGATTGTGATTAGTATGGAGGGGCTGAAATATTTCTTCTCATTCGACAATGTCGTTCCGCGGCAATTTGGAACGCCAGCCTTCTCTACCAGGCATCTGACGATTTTGTTTTTCTTTTTAACTGTATACACCCTTCTCACTATCGCGTTTAAGGATAAAAATGAGAAAGTGCGGTCGAGGTATGTACTTGTACTCGCATTTTTGCTCCCCTTCTTTAATATTGTAAATGAGCTTTGGCTGTTCTTGGTTAGACATTTTGGCGTTATGACCGAGTTACCTTTACAACTCTGCGGAACGATGTATATTGTTATTCCATTAATGGTTTTGTCGCGAAACCGCATTCTTATGGAGTTTGTCTATGCATGTGGAATGCCAGGTGCCTTTCTTGCAATGCTTACACCCGATACCCAAGGTTACTATTTTGTCAGTTGGGGATTTCTGATATTTATTGTGACTCATTCTCTGATTGTATACGTACCTCTGTTTATGTTGATTACAGGTGAGTTTAAACCACAAATTCGAAACCTATATAAAATTTCCGGCTTGTTTTCCAGTCTCATTATCATAGACCTGGTCGTTGATCACCTGCTTGGAAGTAATTACTTGTATCTTTTAAAGCCGCCTGAAGGTACGTTGCTTGAAGTTTTCGCCTCATGGGTAGGCTCTCCCGGGTACATATTTATCGCGATCCTTGTCGTATTTATTGTTTGGATTGCATTATACCTGCCCTGGGAACTGTTTTATCGATTGAAGCAACAGAAAACGTTGGGTATGGAATAAACGAGGTTGTTGTAATATTACATACAATTCTGTAAATCCGTATCTTTGATTCATTAGAAATGCTCCGTTATAAGTCAAGAATTGACAGAGGTGACCTTGCGCATGTGGTCAAGGCGCTTAGGGTTTCATAAAAATAATGATCAACATATTCAGGCTTGCCTCCCGAACCCTTCAGCAGATTACATGGATCATTGGTTACTATTAACGTCACTCGATCAAATGAAGCGCACATACTTTAAAGTAAGTATTGTGGGAACGGGAGCAGAAGAAATGCCGTCCTCTGGCGACTATGTGACGATTGGAGAAAAGTTGGAAAACTTATCGTCGCGATCGAATGGGGAGACCTGTTGCTGCTAACGCACATAATAAATTTACCTACGTTGAATTATGAACGTATGATGCAGTTTATGGAAAAAACCCCAAAATAAAAAGCCAGTAGACTGTAATTGTACGAGTTCTGCGATTCCACTAATCTCGAAACCCCCGATAGGTACACTGGATCAAGAAGTGTGTCCAATTGGTCATCTGTAAAAGCTTCAATGGCATCCTCGTTCGCCCGCTGCTTTTTTAATTTTTTACGAGGGCTGTCGGTGTAAGCCCTTGTTGCTAATGAAACATTGCCTTCAATGTAGTCAAACGAACGGTGATTGCTTTAGGTGCTAATCCAATTCATGCTTTCTCGGCGTCAGCCTTGTCCAGATGGTTTTCGTAAAAGGCTTTTTTTGAGGCTTAAGTAGTAGTAAATGTATTCTCGTAGAATTGGCGCTGTAATTTGGGATATTTCATTGGTTTCAAGATGGGCATCTGACATCCAATTCGACAAATAACGGAAGTGCTTCTGGTAGCCGCTTCCTTCTCTTCGCCAATACGTACCTTCATCATTACGCTCCCGCGCTGACTCCGTTTAAGAATATATTTTGACTTGGTGTTTATTTCCATCCATGATGGAATTTACGGATTTGGGAGTAATTTTGCCATCCGACGCTAAATGTACTTAATTCTAGTTGAGCAATAGGTCCAACCCGAACTAATAAGAGATCTCTACCGCAGACAAAATACAGAAAAAAGCTTAGCGATCCGCTTTTATACGTCTAAGAGCTTTACCAGAAAAATCCGTTGTCCTTTTGCAAAAAAGCAACTAATAATTCGTTAAATCCGGCTTCAAATACAATGTTTAATGTCAGGTGTAATTCACTACAAATTAAACGAAATGCAATACCTATATCGCTGTGGTACGGATAACTCAAGAAACGAACAAAAGGGCATGACCGTCTCCAGTACCCGTGATAAGGAGCTCCAATCATGCCCTGTACATTTAACTGTTTAATATAAAATTGGAACAAATGCTGCTGTTATTGCCACTGCCCACCGTAAGGCTGCAATGGCTGTGTGGGTCGATATTGGTTCTCAGCTTGCATAACTTGGTTCAGCACTGAAGGATTGTAACCCTGTGTGGGGCTAATATTGCTACCCATGGTAAGCGCACCTTGGCCAAATTGGGGATCGCTTTGGTTTGGGCCAACAAACGGTATTTGTTGTGATGCTTGTATTTGTGAAATCGTTTGTCCGATTCGGTTGCATAAATTGAGGCTCTGTTGCTCAATTTGAACTTGTTGTTGACAAAGGGAACGAAGTTGTTGAAGGTCTTGAAGAACTTGATGCACGCTAATCATCCTTTTGGTAGTTTAATTTTTGTTACGCAGGATATTGTGACCATAAGCGAAAATCATATGTAGGTTTTTTGCAACAAGATGCGATTTTTACGTACTGAGAAGCAAAAAATTAACTTAAAATTGATTTTTTCTTTAAGAAGTAGAAAATCATTTTTAAGACAGAAAAGAGTTTCATGCGGATTTTGGCAAATTCGGCCTGATTCCGATAAATAACGGCTCTTCAGTAATTTTGTTGATCAAACTATATGTTCATATACGGATATGCCAGGAGTTTTTTCCCATATGATACCCACAGCCAACTGTTGAACACCTTTTACTCGACGGATTGAATTTATCGATTTTTATTAAATGTCCTGTTGTTCCATTCAAACTTATAGATCAATTGTCTTACGAGTTCGCCCCAACTCACATCTACAATAATCTTTGCCAAGTAGTGATTGCGGAACATGTTTTTTACCTGCGTACTCTCAGCAGAGATCTCTTGAGTTTTCGTGCACAATCGTGGTTGTAAGATTGTGTAAAAAGTCATTTCTCCGATTCGTAATTCGTGCAACCTTTAACTTCACCTTTTTCCTGTTTTCGGAACCTTTCTGCTTCTTTGAAAGAGCCTTTTTTGCTCTTACAAGCCATTCGCGAAAAATAAACTTGTATACTCAAAGTTCTAGTATCATATGGTCTTCGTTGGACTTCCATTTTTACATTCAAAATTAAAGCGTATACTGGCGAAGCTCAACAGGCAGCAACGCGGACCTAGAAGAAAAGCAAAGTCGTATACTAACCGTCTACGAGATAGAAGCCAGCGCGTTACTAATTTAAAAGCAAATATACAATAACACGCATAATTATACTAATTTTGAGAAGCGTTCTAATTACACATTCGCCCTCGTTTAAGAATAATCAGCAATTTCGACTCATTACGGCAAGCTCAAGTTCAACTATTACATACATAACGCAAATAGTACAGAAAACTCTATTACCCTATTTTAAAACATTTATACGTCTAACACGAACCCATTATCAGCAAATCAATTATGTAAACAGCACAAAAACAGAAAATCATTCCTAACTTTGGGGCAACTTTAACCAGTAATCATAAAAATTTCAAGTGGGTTCACTGAGGCTCTTATTTTAATCGAGCCGTACAATACAGGGGTAAATTTGTTCTACAGCCTCACAAAGTAACAAGGTGTCAAAACATCACACCTTGCTGGACTTTTCTTCTTCTGATAAGGATTGCCTTTGTGGCATAGGGTACACTCTGTTGGAATTCCGAAAATCTTTATACTTAAAAATTGAAATTTTCCATCCGAAGATACGGAAAATCAGTAATCGACACACATTGCTTGCCGGTTTCGAATAGCGTGCTGAACTTTTAATTTTTCCTTTTTTTCATTAATAGACGATTAATTTTCACTGCAATCCGCTTAACTTTATTTTATATCCATATATACCATCTCCATACCCCTAATACTTATGGGGAGCAAATTCCGATATTTTTGGCGGTTTGCTCCCCCGTTCTATCTGCTTTACTCTGCACTTGGAGCCAAATCAAACTGAACCTCTTCTTGAGCCTTTTGAATGATCAGGTGTTCATCACCAGGCATAAGTCTCTTCCCACTACGCAGGACATGCCGTAACCACGAACCTGCCATCCAGGAGGTTACAAGTGCCAGCATGACGAGAATGGCAAAGAAGTCTTGGTTGATGATGCCAAGAGAATACGCCACAGTAGAAAGCACAATGCCTGGACCACCACGGGCATTCATTGCTGCAGCAAAGTTAACGCTTGTGAGCTTATCAGTCTTGATAAGTCTGCATGTGAAATAGACAACAACGCTTTGTACGATAGTGGCAAATATCAGGTAGAGGACAAAGAAACCGAGACTAAAATCCTTCGACAGATTCAGTTGAAGTCCAACGATAGCGAAGTACAATGGAATGAAAAACGCAAAGGAAATTTCATTTACACCCCTTTCAAGCCTATGGAACAAGTGCTCTGGCAAGGCAAACTTAGTTGCAATAACAGCAAGCAATGCCCCGTACATCACGTCTACTTGGAGATACCCTGCAATATCTGCCAGTGCAAACAAGATGACAAGGAAATATCCCAAAAAGGAAGCACGAAACAAGAAATTCGCACGTTTTGACGTGATCCTCCTCAGACCCCAGGGAACTACAGCTATGCAGACAAACAGGAATGCGAAGGTGACGACTAGGCTCTTGGAAACCACCCAGGCATTGATGCCGCCAGCACCGTGTGCAGAAACGATCCCTGATGCGACCGCTAACGCAACCCACAGGATAAGGTCATGGACACCAGCGATGGCAACAATAATTTTTGCGAAGCGAGAATGCATGATCCCAAGGTCTGAAAATATTTTCGAGATGACTGGGATTGACGTCACGGCAATCGAGATAGCGACAATAATTTTCAAGGCAACAACACTGTGATCTGGACCTAAGAATTGCGCGGGGTTAAACAAGTAAGTCGAAAGCCAGCCAACTATGAATGGAATGACCGTGGAACCGATAATGATCGCAATCCCTGTTTTTATATCTGTTTTTGCAAATCTGGATTGGAACTTCAGTCCAGCCGTATACAAAAGCAAAATCATCCCAAGTTGATAAATCAGCCCGAACAAGCTGCCTTCCGAGGAAAAGCCAAGAAACAACCAGTGAAAAGCTGACGGAAACAATGCGCCAAAAAGCGTAGGACCGAGGACGAGCCCCCCAGCAACCTCCCCGATAACCCGTGGGATAGTGAGTCTTTCAGCTACGTAACCAAGTAAATTCGCAGCTGCCAAAAGAACAACCATAGCAAACAAAAATCTAGCCAAATCCGCCCCTGCTAAACTAAACACCCCGTTTTCCTCCTCCATATGGCATTGCTGCCTAGTCCAATTGGCAACTTGAAATACCGTATGTGAAAGAAAGGAAGTCGTACAAGGCGGATGTCCATTCAGGACAAGCGTCCACAACTTTCGGGCTTAAACTTCAACATATGTACCTAAATCACATATAAAATTTAATGGCTCCTACAAATCGTAATGATCTGTAGGAGCCATTATCCTATCGGAGTTTAACGGTGAGCTCCATCACCGTGATATTCAATATTCTGATTTCATAATAAACACAGTAATTTATAAAGACACGACTTCAGCCTATGAATTTACGAATTGAGAACTCCCCAAGAGAGACCTCCGAAAAAATCACTCCAATTTATTCTATAAATGTATTATAATAGTTTTATAGATGGTTGAAGTGGGGGATGTTGGGATGTTGCGAAACGATTTTTCAAAGCAAAT
>JAKADF010000246.1 GCA_021820805.1 Bacillota bacterium | reverse complement strand
AAGTGACATTAAACGTGGTGCTTTTAATTTAATCGTTTCGTCTTTTACAGATGAACGAACGTTTGATTGATGTTTTGCTTTGATAACGTTCACCGCTAAATCATTTTCACGAGTATGTTCGCCGATAATCATACCTTCATAAACGACAGTTCCCGGTGTAATGAACATGATGCCTCGGTCTTCCAAGTTTTGAATGCTGTAAGAAGTTGCGGTTCCTGATTCGATGGCAACTAGAACGCCCGTACGCCTTGTTGTTACATCGCCTCTCCACTCGCCATATTCGAAGAAACTGTGGCTCATGATTCCGTAGCCGCGCGTCAGTGTCAAAAATTCTGTTCGGAAACCAATGAGCCCGCGAGCTGGTACAAGAAATTCCATGCGTGTCGATTCACCAGTAGCAGAAGGTTCAAGGTTTCTCATTTCACCTTTGCGGTATCCAAGTGCTTCAATAACGGAACCAACTGAATCACTGGGGACATCTGCAACCAATAATTCAAGAGGTTCGAGCAATTGTCCTTCTTCACGTTTCAGAATAACTTGTGGTTTTGATACCTGCATTTCGTAACCTTCTCGACGCATTGTTTCAATCAAAATCGAAAGGTGCAGTTCACCGCGGCTTGACACTAGGAATGCATCTGTATCCTCGGTTTCTTCAACACGCAAACTTACGTCAGATTCTAACTCTGCAAATAAACGTTCACGAAGCTTCCGAGAGGTTACATAAGTTCCTTCGCGTCCCGCGAATGGGCTGTTATTGACGCGAAATGTCATTTGCAATGTAGGTTCGTCGATATGAAGAAGCGGTAGTGCCTCAGGGTTGTCGATATCACAAACAGTTTCTCCGACTGTAATATCGGTGATGCCAGCAAGGGCAACAATATCTCCGGCACTTGCAGTTTCAACCTCGATTCTCTTTAACCCTTCAAACGAAAACAGTTTTACAATACGGGAGCGTTCGATTTGGCCATCGCGTTTTACGATCGAAACGGATTGGCCAATATTCATGGTTCCGCGTGCAATTCGGCCAATACCGATTCGGCCAAGGAATTCATTATAATCCAGCATCGTTACTTGCCATTGTAAAGGAGCTTCTGTGTCCGCGTAAGGAGCAGGAATATGAGTCAAAATGGCATCAAATAATGGTTGCATGTTTGTTCCCGGTATTTCTGGATCAAGGGTCGCAATGCCTTGGAGTGCAGATGCATAAACGACAGGGAACTCACATTGTTCCATGGATGCTCCAAGTTCAATAAAAAGATCTAATACCTCATCTACCACTTCTTTAGGACGGGAGTTCTCTCTGTCAATCTTATTAACGACGACAACTGGAACCAGGCCTTGTGCAAGTGCTTTTTGCAACACGAATTTAGTCTGAGGCATTACCCCTTCGAAAGCATCCACAACGAGCAATACTCCATCGACCATTTTGACTATCCGTTCCACCTCGCCGCTGAAATCAGCATGGCCAGGTGTGTCAACAATATTAATGCGCACATCTTTATATGGGATGGCAGTGTTCTTTGCTAAAATCGTAATTCCGCGTTCACGTTCGATGTCACCTGAATCCATGACTCGCTCAGCAATGTGTTCGTTCTCCCGAAATAACCCGGATTGGCGTAAAAGTTGGTCTACCAAGCTTGTTTTGCCGTGGTCAACGTGTGCAACGATGGCCACATTTCTAATGCTGTTTATTTTCGTTTCCATTATTCATTTCCCTCAATATCGTTCTGTAGATTTGTAAGTGCAGTAAAAGCACGCCGCTTTCACCTTAGCATGTAGGGTTCGTTTTATCAATGTATGGGCAAAATTAAAATTGCAACCTTGTTTCTCCAATGTTACAATATTGACGTTAAGCTTCGTATAGGTTGTGACGCGAAGAGTGGGGAGACCCACTCTTTGATTTATGAAATGGCGGAGCATCGTGTGCGCTGGAATGAAAACTCAAGGAGGATTTTCTGTGCCTAAGGAACGTGTGACGGACATCGTAGAAAAACTGGCTTTGCCAATTGTGAATGAGGTTGGCGTGGAACTTGTAGATATAGAATATAAAAAGGAAGGTTCCAGTTGGTTTTTACGTGTGTTCATCGACAGACCTGAAGGCGTGGATATTGATGATTGCAGCAAAGTCAGTGAACGTTTGTCTGACCAATTGGACATTGTAGATCCGATTCCAAATGCTTACTTCCTCGAGGTCTCATCTCCAGGCGCTGAACGGCCGTTGAAGAAACCTGCAGATTTTCAAAAGGCAATTAATAAGCAAGTACACATATCTTTATACGAACCCATTGATGGTAAAAGAGATGTTGAGGGGTTTTTGATCCACTACGATGAAGCAAGCTTGGAAATTGAGTACCGTGAAAAAGCCGTGAAGAAAAAAATTGTTATTCCGTCTAATCGCGTTGCGTCTGCAAGACTAAGCGTAGAGTTGTAGGGCTAATTGATATTTAGAAAGGGGGAGGCAGCCTTCCATGAATATAGATTTTATTGAAGCGTTGGAACAACTCGCTAAGGAAAAAGGTATTGATAAGGAAACTCTGCTTGAGGCAATTGAAGCTGCACTCATTTCTGGGTACAAACGCAACTTTAATTCTGCTGCAAATGTAAGAGTTGATATTCATCGTGAAAGTGGAGAAGTTCGAGTTTTTGCTCGTAAAACAGTTGCGGAACAACCGGAAGATACAAGGCTCGAGATTTCACTGGATGCAGCACGAGATATGAACCCAACTTATCAGGTTGGTGATGTTGTAGAAATTGAAGTCACTCCCAGAGACTTTGGGCGAATTGCTGCACAAACGGCAAAGCAAGTTGTGACACAAAGAATTCGCGAAGCAGAACGTTCGGTTATTTATGGGAAATATGTCGATAAAGAAGAAGATATCGTAAGCGGAATTATCCAACGGCAGGATGGCCGAGTTTTTTTTGTTGACCTAGGTGAGACAGAAGCGGTACTTCCGATGTCGGAACAAATGCCTTCAGATCATTTTAAACCTGGTGATAGGTTGAAAGCGTACATATCACGGGTTGAACGTACCACTAAAGGTCCGCAAGTTGTCTTGTCGAGGACGCATCCAGGGCTCTTGAAACGGTTGTTTGAATTAGAAGTTCCTGAGATTTTTGAGGGGATTGTTGAGATAAAAGCTGTCTCTCGGGAAGCCGGTTATCGTTCTAAAATCGCGGTTCATTCTCGAAATCCAGAGGTCGACCCGATTGGCGCTTGTGTTGGAGCGAGAGGTGGGCGCGTTCAAGCAGTTGTCAGTGAACTGCATGGTGAAAAAGTTGATATCATCGAGTGGAGTGAGGATCCGGCTCAATACATCGCAAATTCCCTTTCACCAGCGAAGGTTGTGGATGTGCAGATTTTGGATGGCGAGAAAGTCGCTCGGACAATTGTTCCTGATTATCAGTTATCTTTAGCGATTGGCAAGGAAGGTCAGAACGTTAGACTGGCGGCCAAATTAACGGGCTGGAAGATAGATATTAAAAGTGAGACACAAGCAGCTGAACTTGGCCTTTTTGGAACGATGTCGGTTGATGAACAAGAAGAGGAAGATGATGTTGGTACTTTGTCGGATGACTGGCTGAATGAACTGTAAGCAAGACATGGCGTGAAGGAGGATGACATATGCAATCGACTAAAAAAGTTCCGCTTCGAAAATGTGTTGGGTGCCAAGCAATGTTCCCAAAACGTGAATTGATAAGGGTATTGCTTACACCTGACAATCGTCTATGCATAGACACGACCGGCAAACAGAATGGTCGAGGCGCATATCTTTGTCTAAATCCTGAGTGCCTGAGGATTGCTCGTAAGCGTAAATCTTTTGAGAGGGCGCTCAAACTGACGATTCCAGACGCGCTCTACGATGAGCTAGAAGAACGTTTGAGGGGAGCGCTTCTGAATTGATTGGAAGACCTACGGATACCGGAGAAATGCAGCCCGAATATTCTCTGCGCCGTTTGCTCATGCAAAATATTGGTTTGGCTAAAAAAGCGAGTTGCGTTGTTGCTGGGAATGAGGCAGTTATGAACGCCGTACGCAGTGGTCAAGCAAAACTTGTTTTCTTAGCACAGGATGCTGGAGCAAATACGAGTAAGAAATATCATGATAAATGTGCGTTCTACGGTGTCAGTTTATACGAATGTCTCACTGCCGACGAGCTAGGTCGCGCCCTTGGACGCGCGCACTCTGCCGTCGTAGCTGTGACCGACCCCGGGTTTGCAGCGAAAATGGCCCGACGGGCAGGGGAAATTAGCGGGGGTGAAGCCTTTGACGAAACTGAGAGTGTATGAGTACGCTAAACAATTAAATATGTCTAGCAAGGAAATTTTAACGATTTTAAGCCGGCTTGATGTACCTGTTGCTAACCATATGAGTGTTATGGACGAAAACATGGTGCAAAAGGTTGAAAAATTTTTCTCTGATGTAAAGCAGCGTGCTGCACAAAAACATGCAACAGAAGTTGAACGCGAGATGCGTGAAAAACAGCGTCAGCGTGAAAAGGCTGTTAGACAGGAGCAAGCGAACCGAGTTGATGCGGCTGTTTCAGGGGAAAGTGTAAGAAATCGGGGAGAAGCGGAAGGACTCACTCAAGCACGTGCTCCAAGAGCTGAACGTGCAGTGCTAAAACCGCGTGAAGTAACAGTAGATGTGATTGCTTCATCACAGGGAGAGGACGAACAAAAGCTGAATAAAACAACTGAAGGAAATGCAGCAGCAGGAACAGTACGCATGGAGACGGGTAAAGTTTCGGAGGAAATGAGCGAGGAAAAGAAGCACGCGACACATGGGGAGTCGCCTGTGCGGAGAATGAATGATGGAGCTAACCGCAGACCAGTTCGAGATAACAACGGTCAAACTGGCAATCGGCCATATAACAACAATCGTACTGACAGACCGAGTCGCCAAGCTAACTCCGATAGCCGGCCGGACAGACGTGGCGGAGGCTATTTAGGCGGCCGGGATCGCCGTACAGATGGAGGCCAAGGTTCCAATGTTGGTTCACGGCCGAACGCTTCATCAGATCGCGGCAATCGATATGGCAGACCAGGTCAGCAATCTGGAGACAGAAATTCGCAAGGAGGAGTCGGCGGCGGTCACTCGCGTGATCATCGCGGCGGGCAAAGCTCCTATGGCGATAAATCTTCATCAGGTGGATACACGCACGGCAATAACCGTGGTGATCGTCAATCCGGAAATCGCGGCGGCGGTTATGGCAATGGTGGACAAGGTGGACAAGGTGGACAAGGTGGATTCTCAGGGCGCAGCGGAGGCAACCGCAGCGGCGGTAGCGGCGGCGGACGTCCTCAAGGCGGCATGATGGCTGTAGCGGCTAAGCCCACGGCACCTGGGTCGCTGCGTAAAGATAAAGATAAAACAAAATCACGCGATGAATTTTCAAGAGACCGTAAAGAACGTTTTAATGAAGAAAAGCTGAACCGTCAGCCGAATAAGAAGCGTCCGGGTAACACAGGTAATCGGGGCGAGGCAAAAAAACCTGAAGTTCCGTTAAAAGTAAGTGTGGAAGGTTCAATGCCGGTTGGGGATTTTGCTAAACTCATCAAACGTGAGCCATCTGAAATTATTAAGAAATTATTGTTCCTTGGCATTATGGCGACGATTAACCAAGAGATTGATACTGACGCGATGGAACTCATTGCCGGGGAATATAACGTTGAGTTAACAGTTGTTGAACCTGTTGATGAAGAAGCACTGGATATGTTGGTTGAAGAAGACAGCCAAGAAGACTTGAGACCGAGGCCGCCTGTTGTCACAATCATGGGTCACGTTGACCACGGGAAAACTACACTTCTAGATGCAATTCGTGAAAGTA
>JAKADF010000245.1 GCA_021820805.1 Bacillota bacterium | reverse complement strand
GTCCAGAATCCATTGTCGCTCCGGCATCAAGCAACATAACACCTGTGCCTTTAAACGTAGGGAGTACAGGTGCAAGCGCCGGACGTTCCACACCCGCCATTCGTCCAACAACAAGCATGCCAGACGCCACAATCGCTCCAGTGTTGCCTGCAGACATAAAGACATCTGCCTCACCGTCTTTAACCAAGCGTGCAGCCAAAACAAGTGAGGAATTTTGTTTCCTGCGTACTGCGCGAACAGGCTCGTCATCGCCTTCAATTTTAACGTCTGTGTGCAAAAAAGTAACATTGTCTGGCAATGCTCCTGAAACGTGTTCCTTTATCTTGGCTTCGTCCCCGATAAGCACGAACCGAGTATCCGTAAATTTTTGTGCAGCTTCCAAAACTGCAGTAACGGGTGCAAAAGGGGCATTATCTCCACCCATTGCATCCAAAGCAATTGTTACCAAAGTACATCCTCCTCAAAAGCCTTGCTTACAAGAGCGGGTTGGAATGAACCCAAATCACGCCCTCGAGAACTTTTTCATCCCCAATCTCCGTTAAAGCACTACACTTAACAACATTCTTGCGCCTCATGAGTACATCAATTCGCGCATGCAGAACTTCTCCTAATCGAACAGGTCGATAAAATCGCAATTCCATCTTAGATGTCAACGCGACATCTGCATCCATAAGTGCAACCGAAAGAGAGTTAACTTGTGCAACTAAATAATGTCCTCGCATAATACCTGTTCTTGCAAAGACGTGCACTGGCGAAACAATAAGTTTAGAAACTGCGTAACGATTTAATTGCAGTTCGATTAGTTCCCCTATTAACTCTTCCTCTTCTAAAGAACGAACATGATCCTGCCTGTCCGACGCAACCATTCGTATGCGCTCACGCACCTCAGGGATATGTAGTACATTTCGGTCTAATCGAATGGTCGCAACGCTTACGCCAAAGCGAGACGCAAGTTGTTCATCTGTCGCAAATGGGTCGTTCTGAATATACTTAGCCAAAGCATTCCGACGATCGGATTTTTTCAGACGGCTTTCACACCCTTTGCGATATTATTTTATAACCTACTCATAATACCTAGTACGAATTTACGCGGATTTATGTATTTTTTCAAGCAGTATTTTCTAATTCAGAGTAGATATACTATGAAAAAGGCCGATCCCACTGGGACCGGCCAACATTCGCCTAAGTTATTTTACAGCTACAACAGTACGACCCTTGTATGTTCCGCAATTCTTGCAAACATGATGAGCAAGTTTGTATTCCCCACATTGCGGGCAAGGTTGAATTCCTGGTGCTTCCAGCTTAAAATGCGTACGACGAAGGCGTTTGCGCGTTTTAGACGTTCTATGTTGCGGTACTGCCATGACAGAGACACCCCCTTTTCAGACTACCGCTCACAATCTTACTCTGAATCGGCGTCTAAATGCAAGTCTTTTAGGACACTAAGCCTAGGATCAATTTTTTCCGTGTTACATGAACAAACTTGTTCGTTACGATTGCATCCGCACTCCGGGCAGAGTCCTTTACATTCCTCACTGCAAAGTGGACGATACTCAATCCCGAGAAACAATTCTTGTTCAATAAATGGATTTAAATTAACGACATCGCCAGAAACTAAATGGGCTCCGTCATGAGCTTCTTCTTTTGTCGTGAACGATTCATCCAGAGAGACAACAAGCTTTTCGGGATAAGTTGTAAGGCACCTGGAACAGATGTAAATAACCTCTCCTAAAATATCCCCTTCTGCATGGCATTTTTCGTCTTCTGCCGCAACGTCAATTTCCGCATGCACATTTTGAATCGCGGCAATTTGCCCGCATTTCTGGCCAATCTGCGGCATCTCCATTGTTTCACTAAGGTGAATTTCATCCATCCGTTCGACTTCGCTCATGCAAAAATGCACTGTGATTTCCCTCTTCGATATCAGATTTTACTAGCATTACTTCTTTTAGTTGCTCCATAATTTGAATTGTTCCTTGATATCCCGCTTGAATCACAGCTTTAGCTTTATTAAAATGGGACGGGCCAATACCTTCAAGGTCTGGAACAATCATGATGTCAGGTTCCGTACTCCTCACTGATGCCACATCTTGCATTACATCGAGCGTCTGGATAATCACATCAATCATGGATTCTGGCTTAAAACTACAACGCCCGGAGCCAACATCGACACCAATGACAAAATCTGCTCCTAAATCATAAGCAGCATTGACGGGGACCCTTTCAAGGACACCACCATCAACATAAAGCCCACTATCCATCACATATGGGACGAAAACACCTGGAATTGAGATACTGGCCCTTACTGCATCAGCAATATTTCCTGCGCGAAATGTTACACATTCTCGAGAAATAAGCTCAGTCGCAACAATGGCCAGCGGAATTGGCAAATGTTCGATAACCTCATCTCGTGTCAAAAAAGCCACCATCTCACGAATTCGTTCTCCAGATATTAACCCCATTTTAGGTACGGTAAAATCAATCCAATGACGAAAACGCAGTCCACATGCGAGCCCTTCCAGATACATGGGCGGGATGCCAGCCGCGAATAAAGCACCAATAAGGCTTCCCATACTAGACCCTGCAACGGCGCAGATAGGAATATGATGCTCAGTGAGTGCCTGAATCACACCAATATGTGCAAATCCTTTTGCTCCACCGGATCCTAGAGCCAACCCTATTTTCGGCTTCTGCACGCGAACCACCTCACCCCCGATTCAGAGGATACCTAACGTTCAATTCCTTAGCAACGACTTCTGGTACATATTTATGGACATCTCCGCCATGCATGACAACGTCCTTTACAAGCGAGGAACTTATAAAGCAATATTCATGGCTGGTTGGCAGAAATAATGTCACCGCATTTGCATTTAGCTCTCGATTCATATGAGCCATACGCAGTTCATTTTCAAAGTCCCCATTATCTCGGAGACCGCGGACAATAGCACAAGCCCCTTTCAACTGCACATAATCGGCCAACAATCCCATAAAACTGTCTATAACTACGCCTGTCATATGGCTGGTCGTTTGTTCAATCATTCGCACTCTATCCTCTACACCAAACAGGGGTGTTTTCCCAGGGTTTTCAAGTACAGCAACAATAACCTCGTCAAATAACTGTAGTGCTTGGGCCAAAACATCTAAATGACCATTTGTAAACGGATCAAAACTTCCAGGATAAACTGCAGTACGCACTTTTCTCACCCCTTTTGTACGTAAATTGTAATAGCAATGTCGCCATAAACTCTATGTTTCCACACTGAAAACTTATCCACGATATCTGGCAGTATCGTCGTTTTGGGATGCTCACACACGATTCCCTCTGAAATTGTTAGTTGCTGTGCGATGCTTGTTATAGCTTCTTCCCATAAATTTTTCGCATAAGGCGGATCTAGAAATACCCAAGAAGCTTCATGGTATACCTCTGCAAAGCGAGCTACTCCTTTTCGAAAATCTAAACGCCAAACATCAGCATCCTCCGATGCATGAAGCCGTGTTATATTCTCTTTTACAGCTCGTAAGCTTACGTTACTTTCATCGACAAACACAGCTCTTTTTGCACCGCGGCTTAACGCTTCGAGCCCAAGAGAACCTGATCCTGCGAACAGGTCCAACACGCACCCTGTAAGCCCGCCTACTCCTATCATACTAAACATAGACTCTTTTACTCTGTCTGTCGTTGGACGAGCCACTACACCATTTGGCGCAATAAGCGGATGCCCTTTCCACTTTCCGGCAATGACACGCAAAAAATACGCTTCCTTTCAGTTGTCTGCAATGCTTACTCTAACATAATGAGATTTTGGGAAAAAGATAATGCCAGGGTATATTCTGGTTCAAATAGGAAAGGATATAGGTAGCAACGGCGAGAGCTGTTGTAGGCAACCGCGGGTGAAGATTGCGGTTTCCCCATCCGCACTTCCTCCGGTTTCTCCTCTCCCAGAAAACGTGTTGCAAATTCTCTAATGTGAAACCATTGGAGGGTCAGCAACGCAACAAAACCCACGCGTACCCGGGCGTGGGTTTTGTAATTAAATGAACAAATTTATCCACATCCGTGCTTGCAGACGTAGTATAATTTCTGCATCGAACTCGGAGGTGAATTTGTATGTTCATTCGGAACTGTTTGACTGAAATGCGGAATTTAACGGTAGTTTACCCTTCTGATACAATAGCAACTGTATTAGAAAAAATGGAAGGGCATCTTAGTCTCCCTTGCATATCAGAGGATCATACATTTATTGGTATGGTCAGCAAACGCACAATTTTTGAAGCCTTTCAGTCTGCAAATGAGGCAGGGCAAACGTACGAATCATTTCTTTATACCAGTGTGGCACCATGCATTGAAACTTCTATTATCTCGCTGTCTATGGAATCCTTCTTCGAGGAGACAATTGAAATTATCACACGTCACCCATTTGTTCCTATAGTGGCAGAAGGGAAACTTTTGGGAATTGTCAAACGTTCAGACGTACAACATGCACTCTCCATTGCGTTCGCCACAAATATAGAATCGCATCGACTCCTAATCGGTGTTGCTGAAGTTGAGGGAGTTTTGGAAAGGCTGTTTAATATTACACATAAATTGGGGCTGAACGTCGTCACTTGTATTCCTTTTGATGCGGGTAAAAATCCTTTGAACAGACGCGTCATTTTAAAAGTAGAGAAATCAGCTAAACTGAAAACACTCGTTCAACAATTAGAGCGAGCTGGCTTCCTTGTTATCTCTTCAAATTGAGAGGATATGAGGTTCATGCATTATCATTTATGGTCTTTAGAAGAAACAATCCAAGCATTAAAAAAGAAAACTTGCTCATCAAAAGAGTTGGTCGAAGCATATCTACAGCGAATAAATCAGCATGACCCTACACTTCGTGCTTTTATCACCGTCTCTAAAAATGCATTTAACGAAGCACAACAAATCGATGAACGCAGGTTTAAACGTAAAGAAACAGTTGGGGAACTCGCCGGTATTCCAATTGCAGTAAAAGATCTGCTAGACACTAGAGATATGACAACAACTTACGGCGGACGCCACTTCGAGCACAACACCCCAACACATGACGCAACAGTTGTACAGAAGTTAAAAACCGAAGATACAATTATCATAGGAAAAACCAATTTGCATGAATATGCATATGGAACAACAAACGAAAACCCTCACTACGGAAAAACAGTAAATCCGTGGAATAAAGCCAAAATACCGGGTGGTTCGAGCGGAGGCAGTGCAGTGTCAGTTTCTGCCGGACTGGCTGTTGCCGCCATCGGAACAGACACCGGAGGAAGCATTCGCATTCCTGCTGCATTAACGGGTATCGTAGGATTAAAGCCCACTTACGGGCTTGTAAGCACGTTCGGCGTATTTCCCCTTGCGCATTCACTCGATCACGCGGGCCCCCTTACAAGAACGGTTCGAGATGCCGGAATTCTTTTAAATATACTAACAGGATATGAAGGTTCATCTCCATCATCAATACCGCTAGAAAAGGCAGATTATCTTGGCGGGCGCTTTACCCCTCCCATCAGAGTAGGTATTCCACGTCAATTCTTCTTTGACAAATGTCATCCTGGTGTGTTGCAAACAGTTTTAGCAGGTCTTCGCGTTCTTGAGTCATCCATGATTCAGACGGTCGAGTTAGACGTTCCGAATATTGACTCCGTACCAGAGGCACAAAATATAATCCTTTCATCTGAAGCACTTGCAATACATGAAAACAGACTTAGAGGGCATAAAGAATTATTCGGGGAAGACGTGCGCGGTCGCCTCGAGTCAAGCAAAACAATTACTGCATCTGAGTATATCAAGGCAATCATGGCGGGCGTCTCGCTTT
>JAKADF010000244.1 GCA_021820805.1 Bacillota bacterium | reverse complement strand
GATGATTAAAAACTCAAACGGCGTAAACTGGATGCCTGAACATATCAAAGAAGGACGCATGGGCAACTTCCTGGAGAACCTGGTTGACTGGAACCTGTCTCGCAGTCGTTACTGGGGAACTCCACTTCCGATTTGGAAATGTGACAAGTGTGACCATACCCACTGTATTGGATCAAAAGATGAACTCAAAGAGCTTGCTGGCAACCTTCCACAAGAGTTGCACAAGCCGTATATCGACGCAATGAGCTGGAATTGCTCGTGCGGCGGTAAAATGGAGCGTGTTTCAGAAGTCATCGACGTTTGGTTTGATTCTGGCAGTATGCCATTTGCCCAACTCCACTACCCATTCGAAAATAAAGAGGTATTCTCGCGTCTGTATCCTGCAGACTTTATTTCGGAAGCAATTGACCAGACACGCGGATGGTTCTACAGCTTACTTGCTATTTCATCACTCGTAACAGGGATTGCGCCGTATCAAAACGTCCTGGTTCTTGGCCATGTTGTCGATGAGAACGGCAAAAAAATGTCGAAATCAAAAGGAAACGTGATCGATCCGTTCGAAGCTCTCGACCGTCACGGCGCAGATGCACTTCGTTTCTACTTCTTGTCGAACTCCCAACCGTGGAATTCACAGGCGTTTTATCACAAAGCAGTCGCTGAAAGCAAAGCAAAGTTCATCGACTTGCTTCAAAATATCCATGCATTCTACGCGCTGTATGCGGGTCTTGATGAATTCAAACCCGGAGAACACAATGTTCCCGTGAATGACCGACCGCTTATGGACAGGTGGGTTATATCAAGACTCAATCAAACCATTCGCAAAGTTGATGAAATGGTTAACGCTTATGATGCTACATCAGGCGCAAGAGCTCTGCAGGAATTTGTAAATGAACTGTCGACTTGGTATGTACGCAGAAACAGAGATAGGTTCTGGGCACCAGGTATGGAAACTGACAAAGTTGCGGCTTACCTGACACTTTTTGAGTGTTTATCAGCCGTTGCACTTATGGCGGCTCCATTTACACCTTTTATCGCTGAAGAGTTATACCAGAACGTGGCCCGTACAAACGCGAAAGTATACAGCGCTCAAAGTGTTCATTTGGCTGATTTTCCAAATGCAGACGAATCGCTTATTGACCAGTCTTTGGTGCAAGAGATGGAATCCGTCTTGCGCGTCGTTGAAAGTGGACGCCATTTGCGAAGCGAAAGCAAAATCAAGACCCGGCAGCCCCTCTCTGCAATATATGTCTCATTCGACTTAGAGCCTGTTTTATCTAAGTTTGCTGACATTCTTAAAGACGAATTAAATGTAAAAGAAGTCATCTTCACTGAACTTTCGAGTGTCGCTAAGCCGGAACTGTACCTTAACCTGAAGGAAGTCGGCAAGCTTTACAAGAGCCAACTGCCCGAAATTAATAAGGCTGCAAAAGCTGCAAGCGACGATGTAATTCAGGCATTTAAGCAAAATGGCCAAGTTGAACTTGCGGGAGCTGTGATTACGAAAGAACAGGCCGAACTGCATTTCCACCCGTCATTTGAAGGACTAATTGACGTAACTGCCCGCGGCTTTGTCGGATTAAAGACAGAGCTCACAGAGCAACTGATTGAAGAGGGCTATGTTCGTGAAATCATTTCAAAGATGCAAATGATGCGTAAAGAGGTCAACTATAATGTGACCGATCACGTTCGTTTCCACGCCGCGGGTGATGACGAGGTACTTCGCATTCTCCGAGGCCACTTTGATGATATCAAGAACACGGTCCTTATTCGGGACCTTTGTGACAGTGAATTTGAGGGTGATTTGACGAAGGAATGGGACGTCAATGGCAAATCATTAACACTGACTGTGGCAAAGTAAATTCTTATACAAGAAAAGCTGTCCGCATCAAATATGTTGCGGCAGCTTTTTTCTTTTTACTATCCTCGAACCCTACATTTTCTTTTCCTTACGTAAAAATTTTTGTAGACGATTATTCAATTATCCAGATATGATAGATTTGATGAATTTGAAAGAACAATTGTGAACGGAGCTCGAATCTATGGGTAATTCCAAAGAGAGCATGCTGAAAGAAACTCCTTTACATAAAAAAGAAGAAAGACTACTAATCGAGAGTGAAGAGCTCTATCAGTCATTACTCAAATATAATCCCGACGGTGTCTGTGCCGTTAATTTAAACGGTCAAATTATCGCGTCAAATCCTGCTTACGAGCGAATGTTAGGCTATTCAATCCAAGAGCTTAGCAATATGACGTTTCTAGACGTCTTATTCCCCGAAGATATTCCATGGGCGGGCAAACTTATTATGGATGCATTGAACGGTATATTGCACGCGGATATCGAAGCTGTATTAAAGCATAAAGACGGGCACAGAGTTCATGTTAACTGCACAAACGTACCGGTCATCATTAATGGTGAAATGACTGGAATATATGCAATCGTAAAAGACATTACAAATCAAAAGAAAACAGAAGCGCAATTACGTTCAATTATTGAATCTGCAAAAGATGCAATTATTGTTATCGATGAAAACAAAATAATTCTAACTTGGAACCACGGAGCAGAACAACTTTTCGGATATACAGCAGAAGAACGAATTGGAAAAAGGTTGTCCTTGTCAGAACACTTCTATGAAATGAAGCAATCGGACTGGTTTGATGGCTGGAATGAAACAAGCGGTGTCAAGCCATACCTTATGACTGACATTCATAATCTAATTAATCAAACTGTCGAGGTCATGGCTGTCAGTAAGGACGGGCGTGAAACACCTGTTGAGATATCAATCACGAGTTTTGGAAATGGCGGAGAAACCTGCTTTACAGGAATCATACGTGACATTTCAGAAAGAAAACGAACAGACGAACTCCTTTTAAAATCGGAAAAATTGTCGGCAGTCGGCCAACTTGCAGCTGGGGTTGCCCATGAGATTCGTAACCCGATGACGGCCCTGAAAGGATTTACTCAGCTTCTTTATACAAGGTCAACTGACGACAATCGAAAGTATTTTGAAATTATGCAAGGTGAATTAAATCGGATTGAAACTATTTTAGATGAGCTAATCGTACTGGCCAAGCCGCAAGTTACACACATGAAACCGCGTGATATTGGGCTCATTATTCAAGAAGTAATTACACTTCTTAGCCCCCAAGCAGTCATGCATAACATAATGCTCGAATTGCAGCTTTGTACCAACGCTCCAATGGTAAGTTGCGACGACAACCAACTCAAGCAGGTTTTTATAAACGTGATCAAAAATGGCATAGAAGCTATGCCTTCTGGCGGTCACATTTGGATTAAAATTAACGCAGAAAACAGTAATGTTATTGTTCAATTTATTGACGAGGGAGAAGGAATTCCAAAAGATAGAATTCCGAAACTAGGGGCGCCATTTTATACAACAAAAGAAAAGGGAACAGGACTTGGGCTTATGATGAGTCATAAAATCATTTTGGCACACCAAGGCAGTTTGGAAATATCGAGCACAATCGGCAAAGGCACAACTGTTCAAATTGTTCTTCCTAAATTCATCGATGCCGAAAACTAAGCCACGCAGCCATGGGGAACCATGTGGACCTGGCCAAAATTAAGTTGATTTTTCACCAAGGTTCTGATTTTGATATGCACATATCACCTTTAGAAATGCTTGGCCATAGTTTTGATATTTCATTTGCCCAACACCTTTAACTTTAAGCATAGAAACTTTATCAGTTGGACGCACAAAAGCCATCTCCCTGAGCGTACTGTCTGAAAAAACGACATACGGGGGGACATTTTGCTGTCCCGAAATTTCCTTACGCAATTGGCGCAGGGCTTCAAACAAATCATCGTCATGTGTGGAAAATTCCTGTACTTGACGCACTTTCTGAAATACAGAAACTTCCCCTTTTAAAATTGGAATTGCCTTTTCAGATAATCTTACCAATGGATACTGCCCATCAGTGAATGAAAGGTAACCTTCACCCGCTAAATACTGGATGATATCTACGATTTTCTTCTCCGTATAACCCTTAAGCAGACCATATGTTGAAAGCCGTTCAAATCCAAACTGGCGGATCCGCTGATTTCTTGATCCCTTTAAAATTTGCGCAATCATGGTCATGCCAAATTTTTCTTTTGTTCGATAGATGCACGAAAAAATCTTTTGAGCATCAACCGTAATGTCCACAAGTTCAAATTTATCATTGCAATTGCTGCAATTTGCACAATGCTCATTTCCCTGTTCTCCAAAATAATTGAGAAGATATGTTCTTAAGCATCTCGTCGTATGACAATAATCAATCATTGCTTGCAATTTTTTGTACTCGTACGATTTACGTTCTGGCGTCGACGGCGCTTGTTCTACCAGGAACTTTTGAATTTGAATATCCTGAGGGCTGAATAATAATACACATTCGCTTGGCTCCCCATCGCGGCCTGCCCTGCCGGCTTCCTGGTAGTATGACTCAATATTTTTTGGCATATTGTAGTGAATCACGTAACGAACATTAGATTTGTCGATACCCATACCAAATGCATTAGTTGCAACCATAATCTGTATATCGTCATATAGAAACTTTTCTTGACTTTGACTCCGCTCATCGTGGCTTAATCCGGCATGATACTTTCCCGCCTTATACCCTTTCCGTGCAAGCATTTGTTCTAGATGCTCTACTTCTTTCCGGGTGGCAGCATAGATAATTCCAGATTCGGACTTGTGCCTATTAACATAATCCAGCAAGAAATCCATCTTATTTTCGTCTCGGATGACTGTGAACGTCAGGTTTTCTCGATTGAATCCCGTGATAAATGTTTTGCAATCATCCCCTAATGACAAAAGGCGAATAATGTCCTCTGTGACCTCTGGGGTCGCCGTCGCCGTAAATGCAGCCACAATTGGACGCTTAGCAAGATTTTGAATCAGTTTTCCAACAGCCAAGTAGCTTGTACGGAAGTCATGTCCCCATTGAGAGATACAATGGGCTTCATCCACCGCGATCATCGCCGGCTGAAGCAACTGAACAAGATTCAAGAAGTCTGGCGACTCCAATTTTTCCGGAGCAATGTACAAGAGCTTGTAGCGTTCTGCAAACACATTTTTCACACGTGCATTCGTTTCTTCGATTGGCAGTGAACTATTCAAATAGGTGGCTGGGATACCCAAGTCCTGTAAGGCATCCACTTGATCTTTCATTAACGAGATGAGAGGTGAAATTACAATCGTGATCCCTCTAAACAAAAGAGCAGGAATTTGATAACATATCGATTTCCCCCCGCCAGTCGGCATGATGCCGAGCGTGTCAGTCCCATCCAGAATACTGCAGATAATTTCCTCCTGGCCAAGCCGAAACTCCGAGTATCCATAATATTGTTTTAAGAGCTCTTTTGCTGCCCCAATGCTTATTCCTTCAGAAATCATTCAGTTAATTCTCCCGGTCATCAACTTAACTATATAACCTATCGTAACACACATAGGTCATGCATGATATTGAAGAAGTTGTCATTGTAAGGGGGCGGCGGGTGCTGGGCGGTGCTGTAGCGATGGGGGCCACCGGGCACCATAATGGTGGCTATCACCTTAGGGCTGCTGGGTCTGCCCACTCGTTTACTACCATAAGAGGCCCTATCGCCTTCGGGCTGCTGGTCCGCCCACTGGATTACTGCCATAATGGTGGCTATCACCTTCGGGCTGCTGGGTCCGCCCACTGGATTACTACCATAAGAGGCCCTATCGCCTTCGGACTCAACTGTCTGCCCACTCGTTTACTACCATAATGAGGTTAGTCTTTTAAGTAGACAGAACGAGTTTGGACGGGCACTATAAAATCAGTCTAAATTCGAGGTGTTTAGTAATGGGAGAATCTCGGCAACGGTATAGTTTGGAGTTTAAGAAGCAGGCC
>JAKADF010000243.1 GCA_021820805.1 Bacillota bacterium | reverse complement strand
CCCTGCGTCATGATATATCGGAAGTTTTGACAAAGCCGCTAATTAGAGATGAGTTGCTGCTTGTTGCCCCGGCAGACCATCCATTACTTCTGCATATGTCCGTAACCATAGCTGATGTCTCGAAACATCCAGTTGTTTTAATGGCCAAAGGGTCTGGGCTTCGAAAAATAATTGATGAAATTGCGTATGCACATGGCTTCAGTTGGGATTTGGTCACAGAAACGGATAGTTTGGAGAGTATCAATCGCTTAGTACAAAGCGGTCTCGGATTGTCGTTTCTACCGCGTTCATCCGTACAAGATGATTTAGCAGGAGGAAGGTTATCTGTTATCAATTTGCGAGATATTGAACTTGGGGCAAGGACAATTACACTCATTTCGCGGGCTACTGGTCATTTGCCTGCTGCAGCGGAGTTATTTGCACGAGAACTGCCAGTTCTGTTGAAAATCTAATTTTTTTTGCAATGACAAGCCAAACTTTCAGTTATTATAGTTTATATTGCACCGTTCCCGGTAAAGGATATGTTTTTCACAAAAGTGAATGATGGAATACGAAGGGAATTTTGGAATGGATAACACAACAATTTCAATTAATCCAAAGCTGCTTCCAAGTACTGTAGAGGTTTTAATTGCGGAATCAGAAAAGGCAGAAGAGAATATCGAACTTGATACAAAAATTGCAATGGAGGTTGCAAGCGGAAAAAGACCTTCAACGCTCCGTTTGTGGCGCGACAGTACAGACCTTGGAATCGTGGTCAGTAAAAAGGATATCGCAGGGCCTCTAGGCGATTTGGCGATTGAGAAGGTTAAAGACCTTGGTTATCACGTATATGTAAGGCAAACTGGCGGAACAGCGGTACCCCATGCAAGAGGGGTACTCAACTTATCTATGATGTTTCCAAGAAGTCCAGATTCGGGGACAACAGATGATTACTACCGAATACTGTGCAAGCCGCAAATTGATTGGCTTCATACATATGGAATTACTGCGGGGACGGGGGAAGTGCCCGGAAGCTATTGTGACGGTAGATTCAACGTGATTGTTGGAGATAAAAAATTGGTTGGGACAGCCCAATCTTGGCGCGGCGGCCTTGCTGGAATGGCCTCACGTCATCCTGGTTATATCTTAGCTCATGCATGTATCATGATTGATGTCAATCTAGAATGGGCAATCCGACTGATTAATCAATTTTACGAATGGACAGAGAATCCATATCGGGCAGATGCACTCACCTCAACAACCCTAAAGGAATTGGCGTCTTTGACCAAAGCTGAGGTTCCAGTGTCGAGCAGTGACGCTATGCAAGAATTCTCGATGTTTCTTTTACACTACTTTCGCAACATGGGAATAGAGTCAACGCTTAAGGCTGGTTACTGACTGGCAGTTCTATTTTTACAGTTGTACCAAGCCCTATGCCTTTGCTCGTAATCGTAATTTTTCCGCCGTGAGCTTCAACAATCCATTTGGCAATTGATAAACCAAGTCCTGTGCCAGACTGGTCTGATTTCGTCCTCGATTTGTCACCCGTGTAGAACCTGTCAAATACACGGGACAGATCCTCTGGGGCAATGCCTTCTCCCGTATCAACGACTAAAAGTGTAACATTGGTGCGGGATTTTTCTACTTTAATCATGATGCTGCCATCCTTAGGCGTAAATTTACATGCGTTGTCAAGCAAAATTACGAGAAGTTGGTGCAATCTGTCTGTGTCACCGTCAACGCGTGCGTCTTCAATTGCTTGTACAGAAAGATGGATGCCCCCCATACTTGCAATCGGCTGGTAGAGTTCACAAACACGATGTGCCAGTGCGGAAACATCGACGGGTTGTTTTTCAATTGGCGTTTTTTCAGAATCCGCTCGAGCGAGTGTGAGTAAATCTTTAACCAGTTTCGCTAGACGCCTTGACTCGCTGTGGGCATTGTTTAACCATTCGAGGTTGTCAACCACGCTTTGATCCGTATGTGCCATCACTATCCCTAAGTTTGACTGAATAACCGCAAGCGGTGTTCGAAGCTCGTGGGATGCGTCTGAAACAAATTCTAGCTGACGTGACCAAGCTTTGCGAATCGGGCGTAAAACGCGATCGGCTAAATAAAATCCAGCTAGTGTCGCACCAAGAGCACCAAAAATACCAACTATCCAAAAGACGCTTTTTAAACGGGTAAGTACTGAAGCCTCATGTGCATCATCTGCAGCAAGAATCAAAAAGTGGGGTGTTTTGTTCTCTCCATTCGACCTGTGGATGAAGAACAAAACCCTGTAAGACGAGTTTGCAGCTTTAAGATTAACGATGCCGTGTGTATGGGGTTCCGATTTTGCCAGTGATAAAAGTGCGCTTTGCAAATCGTCAGGCATCGGCGTTGCTATAGGCGCGGGTAAAGGACTGCTGTAGACAATGGCATATACATCTGTTGGAAGCTGCAGTTCTGTATAATTAATTCCTTGATGTATCACATTTTGGGAAAGGACAGTAAGCTCGGCATCAATTTGACGCATAACAGCATGCTCAACGATTGTATACACTGCAAAGGAAGTAACGGTGTATAGTACGAGGAGCAGGGATACGGTTAGAATTGTAATACGAATACGAACCCGTTGAAACACAAATATTATCCTCTCTGGTCGCTAAGTGCCGGAACCTTAAAGCAGTAACCTACGCCGCGGACGGTTTCGATGAAAGACGGGCTATTTGATATGTCAATTTTCTTGCGCAAAAAGTAAATGTAATTCTCTACTGCATTTGCAATGACATCTGCATCGGGACCCCACACCCGGTCAAGAATAACTTCTTTCGAAAGAACCTTTCCTTGGTTGCGCATTAACAGTTCCATGAGTTGGAATTCCTTCGCTGTAAGAGAGAGTACTTCACCATCTCTTGATATTTCTCGTGCAGACAAATCGAGTGAAAAAGGCCCTGCTTGTAGACACTCTGTACCAGCAAGATTGCCAGTTCGTCTCGTAAGTGCTCGAATCCGAGCAAGCAGTTCCTCATTTGCAAAAGGTTTTGCGAGATAATCGTCCGCTCCTAAGTCAAGCCCCGTGACCTTATCTGCAATTGTGTCTCTTGCGGTGAGCAATAGTACGGGAACATCCAGTTGTTCCTTGCGAACAGCTTTCAAAATATCGAGCCCGTTTAGTTTAGGCAGCATGATGTCTAAAATGATGGCATCATACGAATTTGTGAGTGCTAAATCTAAACCAGACTCACCATCATAAGCCACGTCGACTGTATAATGATGCTCGCGGCATAGTTGTACGAGAGCAGATGCCAGTCGACGTTCGTCTTCGACAAATAAAAGGCGCATTTAGAGGACACCTCCATGTGCAATCTTAAGATAAGCTGCTTTCGTCTATTGTAGCGCATGTTTACCATAAAGGACGACAAGTGTAGAGTAAACAGTGGAAAGGAGGTCACTACTGTGAATGATATGAGTCTCCGTTTAACCCAATTTACGGATAAAGCTGGCTGAGGTTGCAAAATAGGTCCGGGTGACCTTTCACAAGTTCTATCATTCGTCGATCTATCAACGCCTCATCCGAATCTACTTGTAGGTACGAGTACGTTTGATGACGCTGGTGTGTACAAAATTCGTGACGATTTAGCGCTTGTTCAAACGGTAGACTACTTTACACCGATTGTGGATGATGCATACGCGTTTGGCCAAATTGCGGCAGCAAATGCCTTGAGTGATGTGTACGCGATGGGTGGAGTGCCAATTACCGTACTCAATATTGTCGGCTACCCCATTACAAAACTGCCAAAAGAAACGCTCTCTGAAATTTTGCGCGGGGGCAGAGACAAGGTACTTGAAGCCGGGGCAGTGATTTTAGGCGGACATTCTATCGATGATAAAGATCCGAAGTTTGGTCTTGCCGTTACTGGCACAGTACATCCTGACCGCATTTGGACCAATTCGGGTGCACGGCCTGGTGATGCGCTTGTATTAACCAAGCCGATTGGTGCAGGTGTTATGACGACAGGCATTAAGCGGGGGATTGCAACAGAGGGTGACATAGAAACCATCACGAAAGTGATGTCAACTTTGAATAAGACTGCTTCCGAAATCGCAAAGGAGTTTAGTGTACATGCTTGTACGGATGTGACTGGTTTTGGCTTTTTGGGTCACGCGCTGGAAATGGCGAAGGGGTCTGGGGTACACTTATCGGTTGAACTCGAATCCATACCTATTTTACCGCAGGCTAGATACTTTGCAGAACAAGGTGCGGTTCCAGGCGGAACAAAACGAAACTTAGCTCATGTCTTGCCAGATGTATTATTTGATGGTGTTGGTGAGTTAGAACAAACGCTCCTAGCTGACAGCATAACGTCTGGCGGGCTGTTAATTTCACTGCCGGCTTCAGAAGCAAAGGAATTTGTTCTGAAGTTTAATGCACAAGGTGTAAGTAAAGCCGCTGTTGTAGCTAAGGTTGAAGAACGACGTAATAAACCGTTTATTTCTGTTTATGCATAAATATTCAGCGTTTTTCTAGTGATACAAAATGAAGTGGAACAGGCTGGAATCGTTGCCTGTCCACTTCATTTTATTATAAGGAAAATCATGTTAGAATAGCATCTTGGAGCCCGAATGAGAGGATAGGCATAATGCTTAGTATAATATCTCGTTTCCCAATAATACGGCAGCTTACTGGTTTTCCACTTGCAATTTGGTTTTTAGGTTTTGGATGTTTTATCAATATCAGCGGTTTATCGTTGCTCTGGCCTGTAAATGCAATTTATGTTCACGTTCAGTTGCATCAGCCTATGACAATTGCCGGGCTCGTTCTCATGATATATTCTGGAGCAGGCTTTGTCGGTAGTTTTGTCGGCGGCTGGTTATATGACAAGTTTGGTGCAATCCGAGTATTAGTTGCCGGCCTCCTGCTTGGTGCCGCAACAATTTTGATTCCTGCGTTTAACCATGGATGGGTAGTGTATATATTTGTTATGGTTGTTTTCGGGGTTGCTTGTTCTGTTCCATTTCCAGTCCTAAGCTCCCTTGCAGGTCATGCCTGGCCTGAAGGCGGAAGAAAAGCGTTCAATTTTCTTTATGTTGCGAACAATTTAGGGGTTGCTCTTGGTACGGCACTTGGAGGTTTCTTGGCTCAAAAATCGTTTTCATCCGTTTTTGTCGGCATCAGTATTGCTTATATGGTTTTCATGATTCTAGTCTTGACTGTTTTTCGCCGTCCTTTCAATCAAATCTATCATCGAGCTACTCACACGAAAGAGAGTAAGCACAAAGTGGAAATGCACACCCAAAGCATTCCATGGGGTGCTTTGTCCACACTGTTTGTCGGTTACATTGTTTCATGGGCCATCTATGTTCAATGGCAAGCGGTAATCTCTGTATATATGCAAGCAATCGGATTTTCTCTTTCTTCGTACAGCGTTCTATGGACATTAAACGGCATATTAATTTTCGTAACTCAACCGTTTGTTTCATTTGTTGTAAAGCGTTGTCCATCACTTATCGTTCAGATGATTGGCGGGGTTATTTTATTTGGCATCAGTTATGTTGTACTTATCTATTTTCGTGAGTACTCTGCATTTGTTTTAGCCATGGTACTTACAACATTTGGTGAAATTTTTGTCTGGCCTGCTGTTCCATCTGCTGTGGCTGAGATATCTCCGCAAAATCGGTTAGGGATGCTGCAAGGGCTTGTAAGCAGTGCAGCAACTTTTGGGCGAATGGTTGGGCCGCTTGTTGGCGGGATTTTATATGATTTAGGTTCTGTCCATCTCGTGCTGATATGCTCCGTTTTAGCGCTCATTTTTCCTGTAGTCCTATTCATTCTATTTAGGAAACTATCGATAACGACTAGCTCTAAACATATCGATACGTTTACTACGATATAAAGAGCGGGATTAACGAGTCTAATCCCGC
>JAKADF010000242.1 GCA_021820805.1 Bacillota bacterium | reverse complement strand
TCCCAAAAAGATGATAGGGACAGGGAAAACTGGGCTATAGCTTAGAGATTAAAAATTTTTGTCTTGACATACGGGGCCACCATAAACAGTTTCGAAACCATCAGCTATTGCTTACAACGGCACAAGTTACTTTGGAATTTGGTGGCTTGAACAGCAATTGAAAAAAGACGGTGTTAATGTTTCATGGGATGGTAAAACATTATCCCTTACCAACATGCCTGTTCAACAATCGAATACACTAAGTGTCACCAATGCAAACACAGGTACATCACAATCCCCAATTTTTGCGAACACGATTAATGTAAATGGTGTAACCTATGTGCCACTTTCTGAAGTGCAGGATTTGCTGAAGCAAGTCGGTTCGCCAATAGAGTTCAAAACGAAGGATGACGGGGATACCTCGGACAATAACAATAAGGGTTATGGTACGACTAGTTATGTGGGGGCCATACATAAGCTTCAGGACATTAGTGAAAAGCTGACTGAGTTCCAAACACAGGGTCAACATGGGGATGGTGAAGGAGAAGGTGAACTGTTCAGTTCCTTTGCAGGTTCCTTGATGCAACTCCAGTCTGTAATTTACGATCTTAACCAAGTGTCTAATAGTCAAACATCCGCAGCGAGTATTCCTAGCGTGACGCTGGCGGGAGGCTCAACAGGCTCGTCAAGCGGATCAACCGGTACCCAGGGCACGACTACGGCGAATGATACGCAGTCCAACACCTCGACCCCACAACTCAGTGATATTGTTAAAAGCTTACAGGGCGACTGGCAATCACTAGATACACTTGCATTACAGTATGTGCAAGGAAGTACCAGCGTTCCGGCTTCGAGCCTTTCTAGTATTATTTCAGATATAAACACTCAGATTAAATCTCTGTCATCATTGACGCAGCAAAACCAACCATCAGGCGATGCTAATTCCGGTGACAACCACGGTGATAATTAGATTCAAAGTCCGTGGGCTTGATTCGATCCGGTCACATCGACATTGGCATTCACTTTTAGGTGACTCTTATTGACTAGATGATGAAATCGAACCACAGAACATATCTTCAAACGCCATTCTTCTTGCGGTGCAAAGCACTGAGCGGGGATGGCGTTTTTTCTTTAGTTACCTCGCCTGAAAAGAAAATTTCTCTCCGTAAGGTTATGTCCTTTCATAAATACAGATTTGAACAAAGTATATGTTTCAGAAGTTCATAATTAGGATGGGAATCTATGTTTCGTTGACATAGTTTTAAAAAAACGGCGACATTCATGATTTTTGTCCATTGTCGATGTACAATATGACGAGGTTCGGAAAGTAATAGAGAAAGTAACAAAGAAATATCCCAGATATGTTCTAAAGGAGAAAGACGTTGAAGAAAAGACACAGGAGAAAAAAAGCCCGAAAACGCTTCATACCAATTTTAGTGGTTTCGGCAGTTTATGTAACGTTACTGGGAACAGCTATTCATCACTTTCTCCCAAAACCGACACCGCCAAAAACTATTGTGAAGACATTGCCGCCAAGGGAAAATTTCGTCGACACTGGATTTGAGACCCCGAATCCACTTTTGGTCAGTAATGATACCAATACAAGCGGCATTCTTGTCAAAACGGAAGAATATCCGGGTTTCACAGCAACGGTCATGGAAATTAGTAATCCTACCCGTGTACAAGTGGCCATGACCAAATACAAAGGAAGGGTCGGCGAAACCGTCTTACAGCTCGTTAATAACAATAATGCGGTTGCTGGCATTAATGGCGGATCATTCACTGATTCCAATGGCTGGAGAGGGACCGGGGGGGTTCCTGATGGTATTGTCATCGCCAATGGAAAATTAATCAACAACGGTAATTTAGGTTCACAGCCCATCATTGGGTTTTCCTCAAATGGCAAAATGATTGCTGGAAACTACTCTTACGATCAATTAAAAAATATGGATGTCACGCAAGCCTTATCTTTTTATCCCGTGTTGGTCCAAAATGGACAAGACATCGTACAGGGGAGTGGTGGATGGGGCTATGCACCGCGGGCCGTTATCGGTCAAAAGGCGAGCGGAACCGTATTGTTGATTGTGACCGATGGGCGTTACGAAAATGGTCCGGGCAACGTCGGCGCTAGTTTGCAAGACATGGCTAATGTATTGTTGCAAAACGGGGCGGTTATCGGGGCGAATTTAGATGGCGGATCGTCGACAACAATGATTTTGAACAGAAAACTCATTAACGAACCCACAGATGTCCTGGGTGAGAGAAAAGTGGCGACCGCCATCATCGTGAAATAAATAAGGAGTTCAAGTAATGAAAAAGTCATCATGGACGGCAATTGCAATATGGGGCGCATTGTTAACCGTGGGAACGATTGGCGTGGAAGGCGCCATGTATCATCACGAAGTGGTGACAATGCAACCCGCGGTTCGAACGGTTCAAAAAAGCATCAATACCTTAAACCCATCCCACGCGATTTCGGCTCCAGGCGTACAAAATGCCTCCTTTATGGGGGTATCCAATGATGGAAACTTCCTGGCGTATGTCACGTCCGCGAGAGAAATTAAGGTCATTAGCGTCCCAGCAAAAACGACCCAAACTATTGTCTTCCCACATCCCATCGTCTACGTGAAATGGATAGAAAATCGCAGTGTATTTGTCGTCACAAGTTCTGGTGGAACCTTGACTTTATATCGCTATGATTTAGCAAGTGGGCAAAAGCGCGTTATCCAACAGTTTAGTGGGCAAAAGGTTCAATCGATTGGGTTTAGCCCTTATACAAACGATACATACGTCATCGTCAGAAACGGAACGAACAATGCGGCATACCGGTTTGATATGAATGGAGATTTTTATAGTGTGTATTTTAACGGAATAACCCCTCTTCATGTGACCGTTGGAGACACAAACATCAGGGTGTATGTGGAAAGCACCGCTCATACCATCGTGACTAAAGGTGAAGTAACTGGAAGTACAACCGTTGTGGCACGAAACGCAACATTGTTGGCTCAAATGAACAATAGTATTTTTTTGGGAAGTCTGAGTAAGGGTAGTATTACGGAAATTGAGAAATACGCAAATGGGGCGATGCAAAAGGTTGTCCAGTTCAATAGTGCCCAAGAACCAAGTGACATTTTTGTGGATGGAAAAGGACATGTTTTCTCAATCGATGGAAATTATGTAACCAATCAGTCTACGGGGCAAAAATGGTTGATCCCGAAAGGAAATCAAGCGAAGTGTGTACAAGGCGGGGTTGTACTCGTTGAAAAAAATGCTTTTAAAATTGTTGCGTTTTAAATGTAATGTGTCAATCACATGGAAGGTAGTATTGACTCAAATTTGTGTGGCATCCGGGAATAGTCACCAAGTATGATGATTTAGTTAGCTCTATGTACATATCCAATACATTTGTGGCCTGCTACGAAGAAAAGTAGTAATGAGCAAAAACTACATGTTTATGTTTAAGTCCGGCAACCGAACGGGGTATTGCTTAAATTATGTTGCTAGCAAGTGTGATTTTTAGGAGAGTATTCTGGTTTAGGGGGGAATTATATTTTTCGACGATATAGAAGTTTGATGGTAGCATAAAGGGGTGGAGGGAGCGGGTTCACATTTGAAAACTCATGATGCTATTCAACACTATAGGAATTCGAGAAAATGGTACTCCCCAAAGCTTGGACTACATACTCGGTTGACCAGGGTGCTCCCTGAACCGTTAGTTCTTCTTCTATATGCTGTGATTATTGGTGTTGTAGGTGGATATGGTGCTGTCGGTTTTCGCAAACTGATAGACTTGTTTACCAACTTGTTCTTTGGCTATGGGGAAAAGTGGTTTGCTGTTCTCGGAAAAGCAAATGTATTGTTGCTGCCTTTGATAGGCCTCGTGCTTGTAAGTCTCATTGTAAAAACCTTTGCCCCAGAGGCGAAAGGGCACGGCGTACCTGAAGTAATGGCAGCAATTGCAGAGAAAGGTAGCATCATTCGTCCACGTGTGGTCATTGTAAAGGCTATTGCTTCTGCCCTTTGCATTGGTTCAGGAGGATCGGTCGGCCGTGAAGGGCCTATTGTACAGATTGGCTCTGCTTTTGGTTCTACTCTTGGACAATATCTTGGTTTGCCAGAACGATATTTAAGGTTGATGGTGGCCTGTGGTGCAGGAGCAGGTATCGCAGCAACGTTTAATGCACCAATAGGTGGTGTAATGTTCGCTACAGAGGTTATTCTGGGCAGTTTTGCACTCCAAAATTTTACTGCTATTGTAATTTCGAGCGTAGTGAGCGCAGCTATTGGACGTATATATCTTGGAGACCATCCTTCCTTTCCAATGCCTATTTACCATGTTGGGCACTTCTCGGTGTATTGGATGTACATAATTATTGGACTAGTCTCTGGCGTTTGGGGATTTGTATATATTAAGGTTTTGTACCAATTTGAGAATTGGTTTGATGCTTGGAAATGGCCATTCTGGGCGAAAGCGACTTTTGGTGGTGGACTCATCGGTTTCATAGGTATTTGGTTCCCGCAAACCTTTGGTGTCGGTTACGAATGGGTAGACCAAGCGCTCACAAATCACATTGGTTTCAACTTACTGTTGGCCTTGTTGGTCTTAAAACTTTTGGTAACTTCCATAACGATTGCGGCTGGCGGTTCTGGAGGCGTTTTTTCTCCTGGATTGTACCAAGGTTCGATGCTTGGCGGTGCCATTGGTGTACTCCTGTTCATATTGTTCCCCCACAGTGGAATTAGCCCTGGTGCCATGGCCGCCATGGCGATGGCTGGCGTGTTTGCTGGCAGTGCTCAGGCGCCAGTAACCTCTATCATGATGTTGTTTGAAATGACCGACGATTATAACATGATCCTTCCACTAATGATTACATCGGTCCTAGCTGCAACAGTGACAAGCACACTGTCCAAAGACACCATATATACCTTAAAATTAGTCAGACGAGGTTTGGATATAGCCCGATTAAGGCATCCGGACAGGATGAAAGCTGTTTGTGTGGGAGAGGCGGTAGCTAAAGAACATCTCACACTTCAAAGCAGCATGACTGTTGAACAATCATGGGAACGTTTTGCACAAACGGAAGAATGGTTTGCTTTAGTACGTACTGAACAGGGTTTACTGCTCGGGTCAGTGGCTCGCGCCCAGGTGCTAGAAGCACTGAATAATCATCGTAACCAAGAACCTGTTGCAGAATTGATACCGAAAATGGTTCATCGTATTCAGGAGCGAGCAACTTTGGCTGAAGCTCTGGTGGAGATGAACGATTATGGAGTAACGTATTTGCTTGTATGTAGAGGGAATATTCCGATAGGTGTGATTGGCAGTTCAGATATTATTCATGCATATAAGAGTCTGGAGTGATTATGCGGAACAGTTATCTTAATTAAAAATGGCTGAGTACATGAAAATAAGGACATCGTCAGTGAGACATGATTGCGCATCATGGGTGTGACGTATAAGACATTGATAATGATGTGTTTTTCTATATCTTTGAACAGCCGTGTTTGCACACATGGGTAGGAAAGTTGAATAAAGAACAGATGGAGGCTTACTTTGGTCGTTTTAAAAATAACGGCACTGATTTTATCACTCGGTATGGATACGCTCATGATGTCTATATCACTAGGTTTTTTTTTAGACCAAAGGGAAAGTCAGGATTGCTATTACGTTTGCATGTACAGAAGCATTTATGCCTTTAATCGGATTGTTAATTGGTAAAGATATGGGTCGACTTTTCGGCGATGGGGCTTCGTTAATTGGAGGAATTGCACTGTTAGCAGTTGCTGTAAGGCGAAGGCTCCATTTTCTTTGACGACGCTTTGACGATTAATCTGATTGCGTTACAAGCCTTTGTATTTACGATCGTAGGACTCACTTTCGGTTCAAAATTAAAACCCTATCTCGGTGAATGGGCAGAGAAGT
>JAKADF010000241.1 GCA_021820805.1 Bacillota bacterium | reverse complement strand
CAAGATAATGTGCAGGACGGGTGTGGATCAATGAGCGGATTTTGCACCTGCAAATCGTTTGTATAGATCACTCGCACAAACAATTAGTACTGCAATGACGATACTGCTTGTGACGGCTTTACCTAGAGAAAAATACAAGTTCATCGGATTGCCAGACAGGTTCACACCGCTTAAGAACGGTTCATGTGAAGGAGGCAGTATCCCTTTGTGAAATAAAGACTCTGCGAGTTTGAAATACAAAGCTCCTAAAAGGCTCGCAATTATGCTTAAAATGAGATACCACAGATAGAGGGGACCAGCAATGAGTGTTGTGACGGGCTCTAAAAAAAGAATAAATAAGCTCATAATTCCGAGTCCAGCTGGGTAATACCATCGTATAGAAATTTTACGCGCAAGTATCTTATATATATATTTTAGTAAAAAAGAGACTGCTACGGGTATTGTAAACAGCACATACAAGAGCCAGACTCGGTGCCAGCGGATATTTATTTTTGTTTGCTTGCGGCTCATCTTGTTTAGTTTTGAATGCGAATATTGTTTCTGTTGTACAAATGGCCGCATTTCCTCCCGCGGTTTTTTGTAAATGCTTTTGTGAATAACAGTGCAATCGGCAATGGCTCTCTCGAACTCCTCTTTAGAAAACAACCTTTCAAAAAGAAGGGGATCTCGTTTATTAAACCCATCCATATCAACTATATTTAGTTCAAATTCTTTTTCCCATTCTCGAATGGTTTTTTTATCTTTCATTACAATCACCTTCATCTGTATAACACCGTATGCGCCTCTTGGCAATGGTATTTGTCTCTTCATACCTGGATATTAATTTCCGAATTTTAATATGGCTCAAGTAATATATTTGCAGTATAATGTATTAAAATACGAAAAAGAGGATGTTCATTCATGACAGTTGGCGGAAAATACAAAGTTGGGATTGTTGGCGTCAGCGGGTATGCAGGCTTAGAGTTAGTACGGATTTTACTTCGCCATCCAGCTGTCGAGTTGGTTTATCTTGCAGGAAATCATGAAACGGATGGTCCGATTTCAGAGGAATTTCCGCATTTGATAAACCGTACCCAACTTTCTATTCAAAAATATGATTTTGAAAAGTGTAAGCAGGTTTGTGAGGTTGTATTTGTTGCCCTTCCAGCGGGAGCATCTGGAAAGATTGCGACTGAACTTTGGCAGACAGGGCTTTACGTCATTGACTTATCAGGGGATTTACGTCTCCCTGCCAATCTGTATGAAGAATGGTATAAAAAGCCTGCAATTGACAGCGAAGCACAACAAAACAGCGTATATGGTTTACCTGAATGGAATAAAGATAAGATTTCAGATGCTCGTCTTATTTCAAACCCAGGTTGTTATCCAACTGCTGCACTTCTCGGGTTGTTGCCCCTTTATCGTGCGGGTGTTATAGAGGCTGACAGTACTGTCATTGTGGATGCAAAGTCGGGTGTCTCAGGTGCTGGGAGAGCTGTTAAACAAAGTATGTTATACGGTGAATTATCCGGCAATTTTTATGCATATAAAGTAGGCAGTCATCAGCATACCCCTGAAATCGAACATTACTTAGGCCAACCCGCAACAGGAAAGGTTATTTTTACGGCTCATTTGCTACCTATTGTTCGCGGCATCTTTACATCGATGTATGTAAAACTTTGTGCAGGTACCAGCCTCGATGATGTCTATGGACTCTATCATTCTGCGTACGAGAAAGCTCCATTTGTAAATATCCTGCAAAAAGGCCAAGTGCCTGCATTGAAATCAGTGGCTGGGTCCAATGATTGTGACATTTCTATAAGTTTAGAATCTAGAACGGGAATGTTCCAGGTGTTTAGTGTTATTGATAATTTGCAAAAAGGTGCTTCTGGGCAGGCCGTGCAGAACATGAACATTATGCTTGGCTTCGATGAAACCCTCGGTATTGACGCAATACCGTTTGTACCGTAGGGCACGGAATGTGACTGGAGGAATGAATGATGTGTGTCGTGTTGAAAATTGGCGGATCGTTACAAACTCAAATGGTTCCGGCGCTTCGTACGGCAATATCGGTATTTCAATCTGTTTCGGTACCGGTTGCTGTTGTACATGGGGGAGGTCCTCAAATTAGTGAGGCGCTCGCCAGGAAAAATATGACGCTTCCTTTTAAAAACGGGATCCGCATGACAACACCCGCAGCAATGCCCATTGTGGAATCTGCTATGTGGTCAGGAGTCAATCAGGAACTTTCGGACCGTTTATCTGAATATGGGCTCTGTGTAGTGCGCGTGAATGGCGCGGATGGCGTCTTTCATGTTGCATCGACACCAATGCTGCGAACGGGGCACATCGATCATGTACATGTTGATTATGTTCTAAAACACTTAAAATCTTTTCATATACCAATCATTGCGCCACTTGGCTTTGACTCGGTTCATCTTCGCTACAACATTAATGCAGATGTTGCCGCAGCACACTTAGCCGGTGCGCTTCATGCAGAAAAGGTAATTTTCTGTACAGATGTTCCGGGCATTTATGCTGATTTTAAAAATGGAGAGAAGCTTGATGATACAACTCCATCAGAGTTGAAGCGACTTCTTTCAGAGCATAAATTCACAAATGGCATGATTCCTAAGGTTGAATCTGTATTACTCGCTTTAGAAAATGGGGCAAGTACCGTTTATGTAATTAATGGTCAGGATGAAGAAAGTATGCTGTGGGCAGCATGTGATGACCCGAAAGTTGCTGCAAGTCCTGCCGAAAATCATCCGGGGACTCGTATTTCACACGAGATGTCACACCAGATGATAGCAACATCACGATAGTAGTCGAGCCGCACCCTCGGGATAATGCCGCACTTTAGCAGTACACAACAGTAAATGAGGCGATATAGATGGGACATTTAATGAACAATTACGGAACGCGTTCTATTCGTATGGTACGCGGTGAAGGCGCATATCTGTTTGATGAACAAGGCAAGAAATACTTGGATTTTACGGCGGGTATTGCAGTTTGCAGTTTAGGGCATTGCCATAAACGTGTAGCGGAAGCAATCATAAACCAAGCGAATACACTGGTTCATTGCTCGAATTTATATGAGATTCCGCTGCAGGAAGAGGTTGCTAGCCGCCTTTGTGAATTATCTGGTCTTAACAAGGTTCTATTTTGTAATTCCGGAACAGAAGCAAATGAGGCAGCTTTGAAATTAGCACGCAAGTATGCATCGAATGAGAATAAGAACCGTACGAAGGTATTGTCTCTCCCTCATGCTTTCCACGGACGCACAATGGGGGCACTTTCGTTAACTCCAAAAGCAGCTTATCAAGTAGGGTTTGAGCCGCTTGTGCCCAGTTGCGTGACTCCTGATTCACTAAATGCTGTTCTAGATGAAATTGATGAAACAACCGCCGCATGTTTTGTTGAGGTTATTCAGGGTGAAGGCGGGGTTCGAGTACTAAAAAAAGAATTTTTGCAAGAACTAGAGGCAAAGCTCCATGAGAGTAACGCACTTCTTATTGTTGACGAAGTGCAAACAGGCGCTGGGCGTACAGGAACGTTTTTTGCTTTTGAACAGTTTGGCCTTCATCCTGACATCGTTACCATGGCAAAAGGCCTTGGAGGTGGCTTCCCAATCGGAGCCATTCTTGCTACAGAAAATGCAGCATCTGCATTTGGACCAGGAAACCATGGTACTACATTCGGTGGAAACCCGCTTGCAATGGCTTCTGCATTAGCAGTTGTTGATATTGTACGCGAAGAGGCATTTCTTTCGCATGTACGAGATATGGGTAAAAAACTGTCACACGCATTATCCGATTACGGGAATAACATCTCCGGCCTGGGACTCATGCTGGGTATGGATGTTCCTGACGCTAGAGCTTTTGTAAAAGATGCCGCTGGTAAAGGTGTTCTGTTGACTGCAACAGGAGATACACGCGTTCGCGTCGTACCGCCTCTTATTATCGAAGATAAGCATATTGAAGAATTTAAGCATTTAATGAACAACAGTTAAATGTGTATAGGCCGATAAAAGCGGCCTATACACATTATGGATGATTACGATATTTACTCGTTAAAACGAATAAATATACAAAACATTTTGCTGAGATATTTGAAAACGGTTTCTTTTCATATCCTTGAAAACCTTGTGAAAATACCCCGAAATAAAATGTTTTGTGCGGTTCTATCCCCTTTTCACGTCTTAAAGTGTACTGTATAATACACCATAACAATCCTGTTGCGGTTGGATTCAAATCTATCCTTCCCTTTTAAAATAAGTCATTGGGAATAGTCTGCTTCTTGCGGCCTGAATATTCAGTTTGCATAGATCCCTGCGAATCTCCTATACATCAATGACTGTACACAGAGTTTTTGCTGCATAAAAGAAAGTAAGCATATCATAATAGGGGTTTTATTTGTTTTTGTGTATATTTTCTCATAAAAATGAAAGGAAGTGACAGACATGGACTTAAATGCGCTCACGATGCAGGTCAACCGTGAACATGATGCCTGCGGCATTTTTTCCTATTTTAACAAAGCGGGGGTGGCATCAAAAAAACCAATTAAGGCAGGTCTCGAAGCACTTAAGGCCATGCGTCACAGGGCTGGCTATGTAGATGGTGAAGGTGACGGCTGCGGTTTACTGATTGATATCCCGCGGAAGTTATGGAGCAGTCTCTTACAAGAAGAGGGACTTAGTGGACATTTCGCATATGAAAATACATTTTTTGTTGGTCATTTTTTTCTGAACAATGCGAATGACGCGAGTTTATTATCTTCTTTATCACAGGTTTTTGAAGAAGAAGGATTACAAGTTCTTCTTACCCGTGTGGGTCAAGTGAATAACTCTGTACTTGGACATTCTGCTTCGAAAGAAAACCCTGTTTTCGTCCAGTTTGCTGGAAAAGCGCAGTCGTCTGAAGATGCATCTATCTACAAAGCCTCCGTTCGAATTGATTCTTTTGCGGGGATACATGTTGCATCATTAAGCCGAGATACTGTTGTTTATAAGGTTGTTGGAAACGACGAAACGCTTTTTGAATATTACAGGGATTTGCAAGATGAGCGTTGTCTGTCAGTATTTTCGCTTTCTCACACACGTTATTCTACGAATACTGCGACATCATTCAGCCGTGTTCAACCGTTTGGTTTGCTCGGTCACAATGGTGAAATCAATACAATTTCTCGCTTTTTCTCAGAGGCTGGAATGCTTGGAATTAACGTAGATCCGAATTTCAGCGATTCCCAAATGGTCAATCAGGTGTTATTTGCTCTAGTCGCAGAACGCGGCTGGTCTCTGTTTGAAGCAAGCGAATTATTGTTCCCGCCAATTGTTCATGAGATTAAGCAGATGAAGGACAATTTGTCTGATATGTATATGTTTCTGAGGTCTTTATGGGGACCGTTTGCTCAAGGACCAGCCGGTATTATGGCTCGATTTGGCGATGAAGCAATTTTTTCAGTCGATGCACTAGGACTCCGTCCTATGTGGCTGCTTGAAACGGAAGATGCTTACTGCTTCAGCTCTGAACAAGGGATAATCGCGCCAGAACACTGGGTTGCGGATCCCAAACCGCTGTCGCCTGGCGAAAAAGTAGGCGTAGCGCTCCACGCAGAAACAGGAAAAACGGATGCAGGCGTATCGATATATACTTATCCAAGATTGCAAGAAGTAGTTTACGAACGAATCTCGAACAGATATCCGCTTACTGGCGAACATAAAAATTTGCATTTTGCAACACCGTTTGAACCAGTTGAAAGTGCAAGCCACCCGGCTCGCGATAATAAGCCAATGGGTATTCGTGCTGCGGCTTTTGGATTTCGTGAAGATGACTTTAAATTAATGGAAGCTGAAATGCAGACTGGTTCAGAGCCAATTAAGTCGCTTGGATTTGACAGCCCGATTGCAGCCCTAAATCCAAATCTCAGTTCGATATCTGATT
>JAKADF010000240.1 GCA_021820805.1 Bacillota bacterium | reverse complement strand
GCGCCAGTTCACAAATCGATTTGTGACGACGAGCAGAACCCTTCTTCTTGTGCGACACTGACCTTTGTTTTCTGTACAGTTTTCGTTCGGATTCTCGCAAAAATTTCAGGTGTTTGTAAAACTCTCTATCGGACGTAATGGCAAGATGCTTGACACCAAGATCAATCCCAACAGTGGTTTTAGATTCAGTCAACGTCCTCTGTTCCACTTCACATGAAAAGCAAACATAATATTTCCCGTTTTTCACGATGACAGTGCATGTTTTGATTTTCCCTTGCAGCGGGCGATGGAGCTTGATTTTTACTTCACCAATCTTTGAGAGTCCTAATTTATTACCGTTTATCGAATAGCCACCTTGTGGGTACGTGAAGGAATCGTATCTGCCTGTAGACTTGAAACGCGGATAGCCAGGTGTTTCTCCTGCCCTCACACGTCGAAAGAAGGCTTGAAATGCTTTGTCAAGCCACTTTACCACATCCTGCAACATAACGGCGAGCGCCTTATATCCCCATGGCTAAAGCATGGCTAAAGCAAGGGGTCTTACGGCGCGTTTGATAATTATCCTAAAGACCTTATAAAGAACAGCCGCCAAAAGGCGGCTGTTCTTTGTTACTCGGTATATGTAGCATCAACCACATCAACAATATTGTCCGACTTCGAATCACGCCGTTTTGCAATTTGCATGGCTTGAACGAGCACATCTAAATCGCGTTGCAATTCTTGGCATTGTTTCTCGAAAAATACACGCTGCTTTTCGACTTTTTCGTAATCCTGCTTTTTTTCCCGAAGTAGTCTTTGCAGTTCTGCATTTTCATTCTTTAAGCTGTCAATCTCGTACGGATCCTCAACAATTTCAACACTTTGCATATACGAAATTAACTCTTGTTTACTGATTCGCTGCTTTTGGCTTGTCTCAGTCCAGGCCGTCGTAGGCGCAACGGTTCTGCTGACTTGAACTGACTCGTCTGAGTCTGACGGCTGTTGCCGATACTGCACATGCTCATCAGATGACACTTGGCTTACAGGTTTTTCATCAGGTTTCTTTGCTTTGTTATGCAGTCCATCGCTATCCTGACTTAGGATAGGCTGCACAACACTTTTTAGGCGTGATTTTGTAGCTGATGCAGTTCTAGAAAGCCACTGCATCCCAATATTCGGGCGCGACATACGAAATCTAGTTTCGGGATGGTGATCTTCCTCGACTTGAATAATGTCATGAACCGTAAAATTCTTTTCTTGCAAATAATCAAATAGATTCATGAGACAAGTTTCGTGAAAAGGCCCTTCAACGTCGAGTATCGCGCATTCCTCACACACGATGCCACGCAACTCTTTCAGAAATTCTTCTGAAAAACGAACAGTTCGCGGAATACGATACAAACTAAAGTCTTTGCCCATTTCTACAAGTTCTAACTTGCCTTGTTTGACAAGTCTTTCTGCTGCAAGCTCAGCAGCTCTAAGGTGAATAGGCATACTGCCATTCAAAGAAGCGTTAATTGCGAGTAAACTTGCCTCTGCCCAGCGATTTTCTCTAAGAGCCTTCTGGAATTCCTTAAGGATAACTGCCTCAGCTTCCTCATCAGAATCCGGCCAGTTTTGGATAACAAAAATACTCGGATCGTGGCGCTGGTGGATTTGTACCATTGCCCTTTCAGCTGAAATTTCCTTTTTTGTTTCAAGATCCAAGAGGGGTATGTTGTACCTGTCAGCAAGATCGATTGCATCAAAACCTTTTAATGTTTTCATGAATCCACCTCCCCTTCGGAGTTATGGGTTTTAATCCAAGTGTAACCGGAAAGATTAAAAATGGTCAAAGACTATCTTAACCATTGGGTTATATTCCCAAAATATAATCGATATACACGGAGTACTATATTTGTGGTTTAAAAAGTAATCCACAAACTTATGCACAGATAGATTGTGTTATCCACAAAGATATCCACAGACTTACCCACATATCCACCTACAAATCCGAAAAAAATATACAGCTTGATATAAACAGGCAAATCATCTCAGACGGCATATATTTCCGATGCTGACAACATACTACACAGTGGACTCTAGCTCACTTACGGAGGTGTTGGTCGTGAATGTACGGGAAGGGTTGATACCAACTATTGTCGGAACAGCTGTCACGGCTACAGGGCTTGCACTAGTAAACCGCCGCAACGTGAATCCCGTAATCCCATGGTCACTCGCAGCATTTGGTGCAGCACATGTACTGCTCGGTACAATTGACCTGGTTGAAGAGGAAGAACGCTAGAGTTTAGGTTTGGGGCGAAGAAACACATTTTCGCCCCTGCCCTTAAACAATACTGCCTGTACTATTTCTGAAATACACTGCTTCACTTAACTTTCCAAAATTAGTTCCTGCGAACTTACTTAGCCTGCAAAGAAGTCATAACAGTCTTTATCTGATTACTTATGGCTGCAAAGTCTCCCTTATCGACTTCGGATTTTGGAAAAAGAGCACTGCCCATTCCAACAGCAACTGCTCCAGCCTTTAAATATGACGCAGCATTTTCTGGAGATATGCCGCCTGTTGGAATAAACAAGGTTCCCGCAAACGGCCCGAGAAGAGCCTTTAAGTATCCCGGCCCAAGCGAACCAGCTGGGAACAATTTAAGCACTTCTGCTCCAGCCTGTTTTGCAACGGCTACTTCTGTTGGCGTTGTAACACCAGGAATCAACAGTGTACCTAAACGCTTTGCTTCTTGTAACAATTGCACATCCAAATGGGGACAAAAGAGTACATCTGCACCAGCATTCAGTGCCAAATGGATTTGTTCTGATGTCATAATCGTGCCTGCTCCAATCAGAATCTTACCCTCATGTTCCTTTCGGAGCTCTTTAATAATTTGCGCTGCATCTGCACCGTCCATTGTGACCTCAATCGCCGACACGCCGCCATTAACAACAGCACTTGATACGGATATGGCCTTTTCAAACGGCACTTTGCGCAAAATTGCAATAACTGTTGATGTTCGAATAATTTCAACCGCATTCTTTATGTTCAACGCAACACACCATCCATTCCAATTTGTTACCTCTATTTCTAAGAGGCCGGCTGCAACTAAAACAGCATTTTATTCATCCTTATAAACAACTTTCATACGGTTACAGCTAAAGTTTATCATACCAAAGATTGGCCTTTACTTAGTATAAAAAACAGTCCCAATGCTGGAATGACCCAGGCTTTTTGTTCAACGTCTGATTCGATTATCAACGACGAATGCTGTATCCTTTGATAAGGAACAAAATCTCGGAGGTATTAGCGAATGTCCGAATTTGAAATCCCAGCACGTGTGCACAAACTTCACGAAGACATACAGGAAAATGAGCTTAGGTATCACAATAAAAGAGTTGCAGTAACAAAAGAGTTTATCTTTGACGCTGCACACCATTTGCACTTATACGAAGGAAAATGCAAGAGCCTTCACGGCCATACCTATCACCTTGAAGTTACGGTGAGCGGTTATACGAATCACATCGGTCTAGTCATCGACTTTAACGATTTAAAACGCATCTATAAGGAAAGAATTGGGTCGAGACTTGACCACCGTTATCTAAACGCTGTACTTCCACCAATGAACACATCAGTAGAAAACATGATTGTGTGGATTTGGGAACAACTAGATGCGGCGCTTGCCGCCGAATGTAAAAGTGAACAAGAGATTCGCCTTGAAAAACTAGTGCTGCATGAAACACCCACAAGCCGTGCAACACTTAAAAGAGATTGGATGGCCTAATTCACATGGAAACATTAGATATGGGGAAATTCGATAAAGAGACGATTGGTAAAATAAAAATGCCAATGGTGGAAGTTTTCCAAACAGTTGAAGGCGAAGGTACGAGGGCCGGGTACCCAACTACTTTTGTTCGTGTCTACAATTGCAATCTTCGCTGCACATGGTGTGACACTACTTACAGCTATGCTCCAAATAAGCCCGAATATTATGCAACAATCGAAGAAATTGTCTCACAAGTTACGTCATACGGACACCATCATATTTGTTTAACTGGCGGCGAGCCGCTCATGCACAAGGAAAAATCCATGTACCTTGTATGGGCACTTTCGCAGATTGAATGTGTAACAGATTTGCATATTGAAACAAACGGATCAATTCCACTCCATCCTTTTGTCGAACTCCGGAACCAAGACCAAAACGCGCGTGCGAAGGTTCGTTTTATCATGGATTATAAACTGCCGAAAAGCGGCGAAATGGATAAAATGGTTCACTCGAATTTTGCACTGCTCGAAGAACATGATGAAATCAAATTTGTCATCGGGGATAAAGAAGATTTTGATGTTGCAGTTGATGTGAAGAAAAAATGGCATGAAAAAGGTATTGTCTTGTTTAGTCCTGTGTGGGACACAATGCATCCTGCCAAATTGGTGGAACTTATATTATCCAACCATCTAAGTGATGTGAAACTAAGCTTGCAGATTCACAAAGTAATTTGGCATCCGTCAAAGCGCGGCGTTTAATATAAAATTTTAAAAGAAGGTTTATAACATGAAGAATGAACGTGCAGTTGTAGTTTTCAGCGGCGGTCAAGACAGTACCACCTGTCTAGTATGGGCGCAAAAAAGATTTTCGCATGTAGAAGCAATCACGTTTGATTACAATCAGAGACACGCGCTCGAAATTGAATGTGCAAAAAACATTGCATCAAAATTAGGGGTTCCCCATCATATTTTAAATCTTAATTTACTAAACCAACTTGCTCCAAACGCTCTTACCCGTTCAGACATTGAAGTTAAGGCTGGCGAGCACGGAGAGCTTCCATCAACATTCGTCGATGGGCGAAATCATATTTTCTTATCATTTGCAGCTATCCTTGCGAAACAACTAAAAGCCAGCCATATCGTTACAGGTGTCTGTGAGACAGACTTCAGCGGTTATCCGGACTGCCGAGACATTTTTGTCAAATCTCTAAACGTGACCTTAAACTTGGCAATGGATTATGAGTTTGTTATTCATACTCCCCTTATGTGGTTAGATAAAAAGGAGACTTGGGCGCTTGCTGACGAGTTAGGCTGTTTTGACTTGGTGAATAATGAAACTTTGACTTGTTATAACGGAATAATGGGACAAGGCTGCGGAGAATGTCCTGCCTGCAAATTAAGAAATCGAGGGCTCAAAGCCTATCTGGCAGAGTCGGCTAGGGAAGATACTAACGAATCTTGTGACTGAGTCACAATCATTAGCAGACCCTAGCCTTCTTTAGCATTTGAAGTATAAACGGAGAACAGCCTCTCGCAAAGATGAACTACATTATCTATGGGCAGATTGTTCATCAAGGAAGATAAATAGATGTTTCCACATGAGTATCACCTGATAAAGAAATAGTGGTATACTCGCCGCCGCTGCGATAATGCCAGTCCACATCTTTGTCATCCTCTTCCTGAACATTAAAGTGATTACACTACTTTATATTCGAACAACGTTCGATGTGTGTTTACTCTAGTTCAGGAAGCATGCATATTAGACAAAGGAAATAAGTAGTATTCAGCCCTCCAGGCACACTGAGGGCGCCCTCTATGAGTTATTTATCTTTTGTCGTATAACGTGAAAGCTCTTTTGCAACTTTTATTTTTTCTTCATCACTCAATCTGTGACCTGCCATAAGAAAAATCCCAGTGTCCTCTTTGCCTAAATGGTCCAGCAAAGCCTGAGACAACTTTGTCAACTTTTCGCTAAGACGACCCGCTTCAATTGAAACAGCTTCTAATGCATCTAAAGTTTGTGCATACAATGAACGAATATTTCGATGTTCTTCCATCATAATTCCAATTGGTCCCATATCCATCCCGCCTAAATAGTTTGCAAGGAGCGGGAATAGAACCTCTTCTTCTGCAACAAAATGAGTTTTTAGCTCATCATTCACAATTTCCAAAGTGTCGATGACTTGTGCAA
>JAKADF010000239.1 GCA_021820805.1 Bacillota bacterium | reverse complement strand
TTTCATCTATAAGGTGATACTTCTTCACCCATTTGAATATCTCGTCTCTAAACCTTCGACATTCCTCATTTTGAGATGTGTTGATGATCTCCCATTCAGTGAGATACCTTTCACCAGAATTTCCTTGGAGATTCCGAATCTGTTTCTTGACGATCTCCGTATAAAAATTTGCAATAGGATATAAATCTTGTACTACTTCTGGCACTAAGAACTCTAAAGCCCTGAGAAAATAGCGCGTTGAATAGTAATGTGGAGCACTGGAGAATAACGGATACATTTGTTGTACCTTGGCTCTACTAAAGTACAATGCTTTCATCATATTCCCCCCCATTACAATTTGAAGAACTTCTGTTTTTCATAATTACGCACGTTGTCTCGGAATAACAGAAGTTTGGTTTAAATCTGCTAACTTTGAATCATATGCAGTGCAACTTGCTCAACTCTCTATTCTTCGACACCTTCGAAACCCAAACCCATTGAAAACTTTCAGAGTACGGACCAGGCTTTTTGAGTAATAGGTACTTCATTCGAAACTTAAGACCTGACCCCAATCCCAAAAATTCAAAATCCAACCCATTGCTTTAGAGAACAAATTTTCTTTCTCTACATCGATAACACTCCTTGACGAAACCAAATCAAAAAATCAAATCTCAACATTAAATTCGGTGACATAAACACCTAATCCTGAAACCTGTATGTCACTTCCATTAGAACCAACGCTCACAAAAACATATCCATCTCGCCCGATTTCATGACCTTGTTTAACCACGAGCTCCAAATCTCCTGAGTGATGTTGAATGTACTTTTGGTAGTAAGCCCCCATCACTCCCGAAGCTGTACCAGTAACAGGATCTTCAATTGTTCCTGAAAACGGTGATGAGAAGTGACGTGCATGCATGTCAGATTTCGGGTCGTATGTTTCCAAACAAAATGGATGAACTGATGTTCGCGGCATTTGTTCAAGCACGTTCGGAAACTGCCCATTATGGGGAGTCATTCTGGAGAATGATTCGAGGCTCTTTATCGGAATCAATGCAGTCTAAATCCCTGTACTGCCAAAAACCACTGGTATGTTCTCATCAATGTCTTCTCGTGTCAGCCCAATAGAAGCCGTCAACGCTTCAAGTGAACCTTTAAACTCAACAAACTCTGGAGGAGCCTGCTTCATTGTTACCATCAACGGACTGTCAGCAGACGTTCGTACCCGCACAGGCAAGATCCCTACATTTGTTTCGACCAGTACATCTTCTTTGCTCAACAGCCCCCTTGATCGCAATCCGTATAAGCTTGCCACAGTTGCATGACCACATAGATTGATTTCATGACCAGGAGTGAAATATCTCAATCGTAAATCTGCTTCATTAGACTCTAACACAAATACGGTTTTATTAAATCCAACTTGCTTTGCCACTTCTATCATTTGTTGTTCAGTTAACTTCTCCCCATCGAAGACCACGCCCGCAGGATTCCCCTTGTCTTTATCGGTGCTAAATGCATTATAGTGATGAACTCGAACATTCCTCACGACACTTCCTCCTTGTCGTATGACTTCCGCCTTACTTTATGGACTTCATAGTGATTTTCATTAGTGCCTTTGTACATCTCCTGTCTCACGATTTGTTGTGTAGTCTCGCGTAACACTCTCATACAATTGATTTATCATTCCGACGAACCCCCGTATTTTAGGGATGTATGACTTTAATCTGATGCCACCTTGCGTTCCATCCCTTTGTTGCCACCCTTTGTTCATAAATGTTCCGTCTATCCTGTGATATGAAAAATGGAGTTGGACGAACGACCAAGTTTATCAAGTCATCGACTCCATACGGAGCAACCAAATTTACTTGACCATTCAAGTCCAAATAAACACCGATTGCCGTGCACACTTCAGGAAAATTGGATAGTCCATCGGCTGTTGACATGTAAGGTGCATGACTACTCTTTGTGTGCATTCGCACTTGATTTTTGACAGACCAGGGTATTGAAGCATCTAATCCACGGAGAATCTGCTCGTACTTCTTTTCGGCGAATTTGTCGGTATGATCGGGATCAAAATACACAACGTCAACATCGGGTAAACGTGTCCGCTCAAATCCATGAAGATGATCCCAAACTTTGGAGCGGATGAAGCCTGCACATACACACCATTCGAGCAAGCCAAGTGACTGCACAGTTCTTAGAACATGCATCATCCAATCGTCCAATGCGATCAGACCAATGATGTCTTTTTGTCCCATTCGAGCCAACACTTTCTCTCGTTTCTCCTCACATCATGCTGGATTTTTTGTTAGTTTCCAAAATGATCTAATCCTAACATGCCTGGTCGATAATACGGATAATCCATCGACTGTTGTACTTTTTGAGCAGTGTTGGAGTCAGTCAACAATTCAACAACGTAAAGTCCAAGGTCTATTGAAGTGGATACCCCACCGCCTGTAATGACATTACCATCAGGAACAATCCTCGATTCCACCACCTTCTCGCAATACGGAGCCAGAAGGTCATACGAGTTTGGATGTGTCGTGGCTCGCTTCCCAGTTAAGAATCCAGCCGCACCTAACAGTAGTGACCCTGTACAAACAGAAATCTTGTATTCAACCGTACATGCCGTTTGTAACCACGAAATGAACGCAGAATCCTGTCTTAGTTTCCGAGTTCCAAAGCCACCAGGCACAAAGACCATATCGTACTCAGCCAGATTGGGTAGAATCTTCTGAGTTTTGATTGTAAGTCCATAATCATCATTGATTTCTTCGTTTACAGCACATAGGTCGGCAGAAATATTGACTGTGCTGAATCGTGGTAATCTCATTACGGTGTCATAGAACCCAATCAAATCAAGTGCAGTCATACCGTTAAATTGAATGAAAGCTATGTTCATCACCGTTTCCCACCGTTCATTAAGCATTCGTACTGCTCGCACAAACGCCCTTATACTCCATAGTTCACCGACGCAAGTTCCAATCAAACCAGCGTCCGTGACCATCTGTGTCGCCGATGACTTCATTAAATTCCGTGCCGTTGATGAAATAATCCAAATGCAACTTTCCAATGTCTGAGATGTTATTGTAAAGATGAAACACGTCCCTCGTGTCACCAATAGCCCTAACATTATCCAATAGTTTTCTCTTCAAGTCTTCTGGGATTTGATTTGCTACATGCGTATGAAAAATGCACAAAATTGTATCCGTGGGTACTTGTTCGACAATATCGGGTAGTAGTGAAATCCCATCTCCCTCTACTAATTTCACAGGATAAGCATTAAACAATTTAGCCGCCTTTTCGAATGTTTCCAACCTCTCCCTGTGTTCAGACCAAATTAGTGATTTTAGCCACAAATAATCGTCTTCGTTTGATAAGTCAATCCCATGCAAATCAATTCCAACTCTTGATGCAACTGTCGGGATGATTTGTGAGAGTTCAGGAACATTTCCATTTCTCAATTGTGCAGTCAAGTGCACACTGGAATTTGGGTCGCCATATATTTCTTCAGTGCCATATGAATAGCTATATCTATCCCACAATAGCTGTAGTCCTGCACTCGTGCCTATTTCAACAAGAGAAAGTGGTCTTTTTACCTTGTTGTAGATGTAGCAAAAACTCGGATACAAATAGGTGCATCTTCTAATTTCATTCGTTTGCACCAATCTTTTCTGAAGAAGATCGATAATCTCTTTGCGATGGTGCAGGCAGAAATCCTTGAACGAAGGAAACGATTCTTCAGCAGGACGCGGATTGTTTATAACACTTGGATAAAATTTTTGTAATTCATGCTGAGAACCTGATAAAAGAAGATAGTGAACAGAGGCAAATAATAAATTGGGAACAGGTTGACCAGGGGAAGCATGCGAACTTAATTCAAGCAGTTCAGCGTCATGAGATATCTCTGTTGACAGAAACTCATATAACCAACTGGAACCTCTGCATTCGTTGGCGGCGAACCTCTTAAACCTCTGAGATAAGAGATCATAATCCACAATAGAGTCCCCCATATACATCTAATACACACTTTGAAGGTATTTAGCAAAACCACAAAATGTTCTTATTTTTTATTGATTAATACTTTAACAACTTAAATACATGACTACCATTACATCACAGTTGAGTACACGCAAACTTCTTGTCCAGAAAGCTTGATTTCCTTTTCTAAATTCATTCCAATTTTCATTGCTACCTTGCGAGATGCAACATTACCTGGTTGAATTAGAGAAATCAATCTTTTTACACCAAGTTGACGTTCCCCATGCTCCCGTAAGGCTAAAGCCGCTTCAGATGCATATCCTTGATTCCAAAATTCGCGGGTAATCCAATACCCAATTTCGATTTCATCGGTTCCATCAACTTTTTGTGGAACTAAACCAGCGTGCCCAATTCGAACATTATCATCTTTACGAACAAGAACCATTAGTCCCATATCGGCACCGAACTCATAAGTACTGTAAATCCACTCCAAAAACTTCTTTGCACCGTTTATGTCTCTTGGCTGTCCATTACCAATAAACCGTATCATTTCTGGGTCAGATAAAAGTGATGCCAGAAACTCAAAATCCTCGTCTTGATATCTTCGAAACAGTAATCTCTCAGACTCCAACACCAACACTTTTCATCCTTTCGCCTTCAATTATAACAACTTACCAGCCACCAGCAGGTTTTCTCACGCCTGCATTCGGTTCAATAGTTGTCTACACTCCCGTTTGCCATTTTATCCTGCTTTATTTTTGAACCACAACAAACATGTAGTCGCCCAAGGTGCTTGCGTAATGTTGGATTACATCGTGTATTTTCCCATTTTCGATGTCATTTTTCAGTTGTTCACAACCTGATGCAATTTCCTCTGGAGTAGCAAGGTTGGCAAACGTCGAGATGCCATTACGCACAGTTGAGTTCAAGTACATCTGTGGTTCAAACTTTCCACTGTACAGAAAGAAGTCCTGAAGATCCTTTTCCACAAGAAACGATTCCACTCCTACAATTGAAAAGCCCACAAGTCGCAAATTATGAATCACTTCATCCATCGATGGCATCTGTCTTATGGAGGCTTTCATTGCATTTGGAAAATAGGCATTTAACCAATAGCTCTGCATTTGTTTGTATAATTTCAGGGTCAGCTTTGCGTGTAGTGTCATAGGTCTTGCCGATCAAATCGTATAGCTCGGTCATTTCATCTCTCCCTAACATCTATATAAATGCAAAGACTAAGCACTGACATTAAACTACACAACATAAGAATCACATCTTATCCGCAAGCACTCAGAATAATGAAATTAGTCACTCTTCGGAAATATCATTCTACCAAATTTATCATAAACCCTAATTTGCCAACCCTGAATACGTTGAGTTGGCATTACTTGTGCATATACATACATTCTGAGTTTACCAACATTCTCTATTTGTAATCTTCGAATTTCTCTGCCTTCCAAATCAACCAATTCAACCGTTGAAATTGAAGGATCATCGATAAATCCACCAATGATCTGATACGGCGTAGAACCAACTTGAGTATCCCCAATTGTTTTTCCGCCATAGGAACCATTCATGTCCATTACCGTACATGGAACAGAGTCATGGACTGGTGACGCATTGGCGGAATATGCTATATCCCACTGACCATTTTCCTTAGAAACCAAAGCCTCATTAAAGAGTAGCTTCCCGTTTTTATGAAATGTATATAAACAGACGGACAGAGTTGGGTTCAGCAGTTTAATATAAAGAAACTGTAGATCAGTAGCACTTGTTCCCACTGACTTTTGTACTGCATCTCTATACTGAATAGATGGTGGAGCTATATTTGTTAAGCTACTTGGAGGTTCTGTAGAATTTTTACCTTCTAATTGGTTTTTTTCTGTATTTGCCGCGTGATGAGCATTATTCGTTTTAGACGACAGTCCACATCCAGCTAAAAACAATATTGAAAAACTGATAGCACAAA
>JAKADF010000238.1 GCA_021820805.1 Bacillota bacterium | reverse complement strand
ATATGGCCGCACGCTCTCGGGTGTTGGTCAGTCTTATGCATCCGATTCACAGTGGGCTGTTAAAACGGGCCAACTGATGTATGAGTTTGCTGCGAGTTTAGGAGATAGTGTAACAAGTTATCAGCAGTATACGGGTGATTCTCCAACTGCGCCTGTAACCACGAGCGAACCAGTCTTTCGACTTAATGGGGCAAGAGGTATGATTCAAGCGGATCCGAATTATAACTCAGTTCCCGTCTATTCAGATGCTGCTCTTGGTGCAGCGCACATGTATGAACGCGTACTACAATTGAACGATGAAGGGCCTGATGTTTCAACTTTACAGGCGGCACTTAATTCAGTGGAAAACGCAGGACTTGGTGTCGACGGCATTTTTGGTGCAAATACAGAGACTACATTAAAAACTTACCAAGGAAATCATGGTTTAGTTCCAACAGGGAAGGTCGATTTTAATCTTTGGAATAATCTCCTTCAGTTGTCTGATGTACAGAGTCAACTTTCGCCTGGCCAGGCTGTGACAATTGATAGTGTTGTAGAAGGAATGGCTGGGGGACTGGCAACTGAGTGGTACCACTTGTCACAAGGTGGATATGTAAATGCAAATGATGTCAGTCTGACAAATGTTTACAAAGTAACACCGCAAAACGCTACTACTTCTAGTGATATTACGGTTACTGAAGGCAGAAGTCCGGTAACACTTCATACTGGAGACTATGTTGTTTCGAATGCACCAGGGCCGCAAAACGGCTTGATTCAGGTCCAAGTTGTAGATTCTAATGATTTAGCGATTACGGGTTATGTGAACGCAAGTTCCGTTTCCTTGACTCAAGTACAGAAATAGTTTCGAGCCTCTTCCATTACATATTTGTGCTCTTTCGCTGACATATTACGGTCAAAAGAGTCCCAATGAAGAGGGAAGAGTAGTGTTATGCGCAGGGTGGACAATTCGCAAAGATGGAGTGGCAGATATCCGTCAGATATCATTTTGTGCCGTACGTGGATTGTAAACATTTGTTTTGTAGGCGAGCCTAATCATCGGGGAGACTGGGTTCTGATTGATGCAGGAACGCCATTCTCCTCGAACCTTATATTTAGGAAGGCTGCAAAGTTATACGGCTCTGGCAGCAAGCCGAAAGCTATTGTTCTAACGCATGGCCATTTCGATCACGTTGGCGCACTTCCCGGCCTGCTTCAAAAGTGGGATGTCCCGGTCTACGCTCATGAACTGGAACTGCCTTATCTGACTGGGGAGGCGGATTATTCACGGCCGGATCCAACAGTTGGTGGAGGAATGATGACACTTATGTCTCCCCTTTATCCGCAGAAGGGAATAAACTTAGGGAATCGAATCAGGTCTCTTCCTAGTGATAACAGCATCCCTGGACTTCCAGGCTGGCGATGGATTCATACTCCCGGGCACACGAATGGACATATTTCCATTTTTCGTGTCTCGGATAGAATTCTTATATCTGGAGATGCGTTTATAACTGTAAAACAAGAATCTTTGTTCGCTGTACTTATGCAAAAAGTTGAGCCTCATGGTCCGCCTGCGTATTTTACGACTGATTGGGAGGCTGCTTTCTCTTCTGTTCAAACCCTTCGTGATTTGCATCCTGCTGTAGTGTTTCCGGGGCATGGGTTGTCTGTAGACGGAGAAGTCCTATCGCAATTCTTAGATAAGTTGACAAGAGAGTTCAAACAAATTTCGGTACCCAAACGTGGACGATATGTAACACAATAGAGACAGAGAAGATGCGTCAAGGAAGTGGGAGGTTCTACGCTTGGGAAGATACAGAAACGATAACAGCATTTTGGTGTCTCCGCCGGTTGATGAAATTGATAGAACATGGTTACAGGACTTATGGCGATCCGAATGGGGCGGCGACACGATGGTGTCAAAAGGGAATGTTTATGTAATTGATGATTTGAGTGCCCTTATTGCAAAAATTGGTAATTTTCGTGTTGGCGCGCTAACGTATCGTGTTGGAGAGACGGATTGTGAGTTGCTCAGCATCAATTCTACGACAGATGGCCAGGGTGTGGGAACACAGCTGCTACAGGCTTTTGAGGAGAAAATCCTTGCAAATGGCATCCATCGTATATGGCTTCTTACATCAAATGATAATTTAAATGCAATGCGTTTTTATCAACGCAGGGGATATCGTATTATTGCGGTCCATCCGAATGCTGTTGATCATGCAAGAAGACTCAAACCAACGATTCCCGCAATTGGCTTTTACGATATCCCAATCCATGATGAAATTGAGCTTGAAAAGCAGTTTTGACTGCTTCAATTAAATGAATAAGTGGAAAGAATGAATAAGTTGAAGTCGGCTCCCGCAAAATATAGCGGGGGTTTTTATTTTTTGGTTGCCCTTTGATTTTTCCAAATATTCGTGGTTGTGTATTTGATTGACTTTGAAATGATAATGCTCTAAAGATATGTAATAGGTGCATTTAGTAATGCATCGAGATAATGCATTGAAGGAGGTGAAAATATGAAAAAAACGATTATTTTCTTGCTTATCCTTATTCCGTTTGTTGCCCAACTCGTAGTATTACCTTGGGTAAATCATATACAACCGTTCATTATGGGGTTCCCATTTTTGCATTTCTGGTTATTTATTTGGATGCTGTTGACCCCACTCTTTACATATTGTGTTTACCTTATTCAAGGGAAAGGGGAAGCTGAATAGTGAAAGGGAACTTATCAGCACTTTTAGTTACAATTGCTATCATACTTGTTGTTTGTGCTATTGGGTTCATCGCCGGGCGTGATAAAAGCACAAGAAGTTCTGTTGAAGAATGGTCAGTTGGCGGACGCAGACTCGGCGGTTTGTTTGTTTGGTTTCTAGTAGGTGCGGACATTTACACAGCTTATACTTTCTTAGGTCTGACTAGTCAAGCGTTTTCATCCGGCAGTCTTGCGTTCTTTGCGACACCGTATGTCGTATTGGCGTATCCTCTTGCTTACTTTTTCCTTCCAAAGATTTGGAAAGTCGCAAAGGAACATCATTTGATGACTCTTGCCGACTATGTACGGGAAAGGTTTGACAGCAAGCTGTTATCTTTTCTTGTTGCAATTACGGGCGTTATCATGCTGATACCTTATATTGATTTACAGTTAAGCGGTATTTTGGATACGATGCGTGTTGCAGTCACTGGTTATATCAACGTTAAAGTTATTGTAATCGCTTCCTTTTTAGTGGTTGCATTTTATACCTTCTTCAGCGGGATTAAAGCGCCGACCTACACGGCAATTATTAAAGACATCCTTGTTTGGGTTGTCATGTTGTTCCTCGTGATCTCTATCCCGATGATTCATTTTGGCGGATGGGGAAATATGATTCATCAAGCTGCCGTACAACATCCGAAAATGTTGTCGATCCCGACACACGGAGCAAAGGGTATTCCGTGGTTCTCCACTGCTGCACTTATTTCTGCTTTAGCTCTATTCATGTGGCCGCATACCGCGACAGGTGTCTTCAGTTCTAAAAGTGGAGAAATCCTGCGCAAGAATGCAATTATCTTGCCTTTCTACAATATTGTGCTCATGTTGGTAACCTTCCTTGGGATTGCTGCATTCATGGTCGTCCCCCATGGTACAAACCCGCGTCTTGCATTTCTGACCTTGATTCATCAAACGTATGGCGGGGTTGGGCAAGGTTTTGCGTATGCAACGATAGCGCTTGCCTCTCTGGTCCCATGTTCTATCATGGCAATCGGAGCATCAAACCTGTTTGCAAATAACATCTACAAAGACTTCATTAACCCAAACGCAAGTTCAAGCAAATTGACAATGGTAACTCGCTTAATGGTTTTCGTTGTCATTGGACTCGCACTATTCTTTGGTCTTGCGTTCCCGACCGCACTAATTTCCTTGCAATTGATGGGCGTATCTGGAATAGTTCAGATTTTCCCAGCTGTTGTATTTAGTCTCTTCCTCAGAAATATCTCTAAGGAATCTGTCGTCATTGGCTTCTTAGCAGGAATGGCAACGGTTGCTTATATGTATATTTCCCATAACGCACACGGTATCTATGAAGGGTTCTGGGGACTTATTGTCAACATAGTTGTTTTGTTTATCGTCAATCTTGCATTCGCAAGAAAAGCGCGAAATCGTACGAACTCTGTTATTGAGCTCTTGTTTGATAAGAAAAAGCCAAGCACTGCTAAGGTTGAACGAGTAAGCTGATTTTTGATTTTTGATTTTTGAGATGGCTGGAGCTGCCCCAAGGGAACTTGATTTTCCCCTTGGTGCAGCTCCGTTTCATTTGGGACAGCTCAATCACATTTCGAACAGCCCGCACTATTGCAAGTGAGAAATAAGTTCCGGTAGGAGCATAATAAGTATTCCTGCTGAAAACCATGCTGACAGGCTTCGCTGGCTCGAATATTCACGGAGAGCTGGTACGAGTTCAGCTAGTGGGATATATAAAAGGGCACCAGCAAGTAAAGAAGCAAGTACACCAATGCCGAAACGATTTAATTTCATGAATAGATAAATGCCAAGAATTGTTCCTATAAATACACAGATTGCGAGCCCTGACAGTGTAAACCAAATTCGCTTTTGGTTTTGGAAAAAGAGCTCAGGAAATGCGTTTAAAATCGCCATTCCCCATACTGTTCCCTCAGGTATTTTGTGAATCAAGAGAGCTGCCATAAATTCGACGTTCTGCAAATTTCAGTGTTCTGCTGCAACACCAAGTGCTCCTCCTTCAAGAATCGTATGAAAGGACAGAGAAATTGCTAAGACCGTTGCTGCAGTTTTGGTAAAGTGCGGTGTTGAACGCATCTCTTTTTCATATCCTCTATCGGTTAACCAGGTGACGACAATGAGCGCCAAAGTACCAATAAAGATGCCCCATGTGTGAATTCACCAGCCATTTCCCACGCGTCTGGAAGAAAATCAAGAACAACTGCTGTCACCATAACTCCAGCACCAAGCGAAATGACAACAGGAATACGGGAGAGAAGTTTTGTTTTGTTATCGGCACCTCTAACAGCTGCTTGAACACCTGCAATAACGGCTAATGTGCATAGTGCACTGACGACAATAGCTGTAATTTCCGCAGATTGTGACTGCACTGCCGAAATCCCACCTTTTAAAATAGCAATCTGTGTACGGCGCGGCGGTTGCCTTTTCCAAACGGATCATATAAACGTACAGTATGTATGTTGCGTACATATGAAATGTCTGTGTAGTTAAATGCCTGTTTTACTGCATATGTAGAAATCAACCCATGAAAAGGTGATGCAGGTGGAAAAAGGGGATATTGTACTCGTTTATTGCGGCTTGCCGCACGGGATACGTCCGCTCCCGCAAAGGCCTGTTGGTGGACCTATTGGTGGGCCTATGGGGCCCGTTCAAGTTCCAGGCCAATAACAGGTCCAGGTCTAGTTCCAGGCCTAGGACCAGGTCCCATTATTCGTCGTCCGCCAAGAGTTTTCTTTTAACATAAGTTAAGGTTGGCATAAGAAAAGGCGGCGAGTGGCACCTACAATTTTATAGGTACCCTTAGGCCGCCAACACTCAGGTCAGTTATTTTATATCGAATATAACGTCCTCGGACTTTTCATCAAAATGGATATATAAATTCTGGTCATTAAAATACCATATGTCATCTGCTTTAATGAAAAGGGTGACATCGCCAAATGACTGGCTGACAATAACATCTCTTGGTGATTCTACGGTCATCCCGAGTGTAAAACCAGGATGCAATGCGGATTGGCCGTATTTTACATAGATGCGTACATTCTTGCCATTCGGTGCAAACTCACGATTGACCCAGTCTAATGCTTGGGGCGATAAAGTAATGTTCATTTCTCAACCTCCGGGTTTTTCTATCTATAGTCTGCAAAACCATTGATTTGGTAAAACCAGCGGAAATATTTATTTACAATTGCGTTTCTATCATAACCTTCTTTTGACGT
>JAKADF010000237.1:383-5942 GCA_021820805.1 Bacillota bacterium | reverse complement strand
CTGTTCCTGTTCCTGTTCCTGTTCCTGTTCCTGTTCCTGTTCCTGTTCCTGTTCCTGTTCCTGTTCCTGTTCCTGTTCCTGTTCCTGTTCCTGTTCCTGTTCCTGTTCCTGTTCCTGTTCCTGTTCCCCCCGCCGGGATGGTAGTTGTCTGCGGTCCGCCTTTGGAGAAGATTGCTTGTACAGATGCGGCCGCCCCGTTCAATTCACTAGAAAAATCGGTATGTAATAATACTGGGAGGGTGCAGGGTGTAGGAGATTCAAAGACGAGTTCCTCCATCTGAGCTTCTGCATTATGAATCAAACTTCTTATAAATGAGACTGCTTCAGAACCCGTTATATTTGGGTTAAGTGACTCCATGTCTGCAATAAAAGTTGTAATTAAATCAGACGCATCTGAACTAGTTGCTACATTTGCTGTTGCAATTCTGGATAATGATGCGGTCAAAAGATTAGAAGTCCTGGACTCGGAAGGTGAAAGCGAATCTGTGCCAAACAAGACTTCATTCCAATCAAAATTTGGGCTCGACATCATTCTTATTATCGGATCCACCGCTTTTTGCACAGGGCTGCTATGGTTAATTGGATTAAGCGCAACCAACTGCTCGGCTAATGTCGAAATTGTCGCTTCATCAACATCATCTACACCGGTTGCAGCCATGGGTGTAGCTGAAATCGACGGTATGAATGTAGTTGTTGCAATTAGAACACTTAATATCGTGGATGATGCCAATCTCCTCACGCAAGATTGATTCAAAAGGTTTCCTCCTGAACTATAAAACAGCAATAGAATGGCTTCTTTTCCTGATATAAGAATAACTGGATTCGTTGCATCGAGTAAACCTTATTTGTGCTCAATATATTTTTGAACATTCCGTGAACTCCGGGACATGATTTGTTAATATAGAGGTGAACAGAATGATGTTCCCGGGGGAGTGTCTCAAATGCAACGCCGGCAGGCTATTGATGACATGCCATGTAGTTTGACGACGCAACGCATGATCACCGAAAGAAATTGGATCGACTTTTTAAATAACCCTCATCATAATCATACAACTGCTCGAAGCTTTATCCACGATTCCTGGCAAAGATGCATAAATACTGGCGTAAACCCATCACGAGATAAAACTGAGATATTACTTGAGAATGACGAGATTAAGGAAATCTTGCAGCTTTCTTATTTATACGATCACGCTGTTCCAATCCTTCACGATCTTTCAAGGCACGTTAAAGACACGAATCACCTAGTAACGCTTGCAGATAACAAAGGAAGGATTCTTCTTGTTGATGGTAATCAAAAGACACTTCAAAGTGCTGAACAGATGAATTTTGTGCAAGGAGCCGATTGGAGTGAAAAAACAATTGGCACAAATGCAATTGGTACCAGTTTAGCTTTGCAAAAGCCTGTTCAAGTTTTTGCTGCTGAACATTTCTGCGAAGGTGTACACAATTGGGTGTGTGCTTCCACACCGATTCACGACCCAATAACCCACGAGACGTTGGGCGTGATTGATGTAACGGGACTTTGGAAGAATGCACAATCTCATACACTTGGCATGACTGTAATGGCGGCACAAACCATTCAAAATCGACTCCTTGAACAATCCATGAAATTCCATTACAGTATCTTAGAGGAATTCGTTCACAGCATTCATCGTTACCCAGGTGATGGTGTAATTGCGGTCGATGTCGCTTTTCACATTATTGAAGCAAGTCAACGAGCTCGCCAAATAGTCCTGGAACATACAGGCAAAGAACTATTTGATGCGTGGGCAGACTCAGAATTTCACGACTTCTTGCTTAAGTTAAAATCCCCAGAAGGGCAAGAACAAGAAAGTGATATTACAATAAATCAAATTTGTATGAAAGCAAGTGTGCGAGAAGTCCACTACGCGAATCGCTGCATTGGATTTATCTTGATTGTAAGACCAACAGGGAATAATGCAAAAAGTATAACTTCACATTCGAGTGGTGTCTGGTCAAGCTTAATAGGCCAGTCTGACCTAATCAGATCTGCGATAAAGAGATGCGACATTGCATCCAAAACAGACGTTCCAATACTGCTTCAAGGAGAAAGCGGGACAGGCAAAGAGCGTTTCGCACGCGCAATCCACAATTCAAGTCCACGCCGTAATGCACCTTTTGTAGCCATCAACTGCGGAGCCGTTCCAAAAGATTTACTTGCAAGCGAATTGTTCGGGTTTGAGGGAGGGACTTTCACAGGTGCTGCAAAAAATGGCCGAAAAGGAAAATTTGAAGACGCAAATGGCGGTACCCTTTTTCTAGATGAAATTGAGGAGATGTCACCTGAATTTCAGGTTTATTTGCTGCGTGTAATTCAGGAAAAGGAGGTTGTCCATCTAGGAACGGCAAAACCGATACCTGTGGATGTTCGAATTATTGCTGCTACAAATCGAGATATAGAAGAACTCATTGAACGTGGACTTTTTCGAGCAGACCTATACTACAGAATTAGTGTCGTAAATGTTGCTATACCCCCGCTTCGCAATCGTCGTGAGGATATTCCTTTATTTATTTCGTATATGCTGCGTCAACTTTCAGCTGCGTCTCATGTGCAAATCCCGAAAATTGATGAAAATTTGCTTCAATTTCTATCGAATATCTACACATGGCCTGGTAATGTGCGAGAACTCGAAAACGTTTTCACGCACGCAATGCTTTTCTACCAGGACAATATAATTTATATTGAAGATTTACCATCAACAATACAAAACGACTACGAAAACTACTATCACAAGCGAAATAACAGAGATCAACCGGCCCTTGAGACAGTTCATAACGAAACTACATCGAAACAAAAGGGTGAACTTGAAAAACTTATGCGACTGCTGGCAGACTCAAATGGCAATCTCTCTGAAGTCAGCCGGCAGCTCGGCATCGCTAGAACAACTCTGTACCGCCGATTAAAAAAATTCGGACTCTTATAATATAAAGGCAAGCCGCAGTTTGGCGGCTTGCCGACAGGCTTTATCGCTTATTACTTTTGCGGAGTAGGTACAGGCCGACCAAGCCATTCTTCATAAAAAGCTTCAATATCCGGCTCAAAATCATAAACAACAGGATACCATGGGGTAACTGCCTCAACCTCCAGTTGGGTTGCGCAATTCGGGCAATAATACTCCCGAATGACCTGCCACTCTGGGTGTGGCGCAAGGTGTTCCGGATAAAGCTCTGTTAATTTTTCCTTAGAATCTCGAACATAGACAAGGGCATGCAATTTCCAGTTGTCGTGATAGTCACAAAATTCATGACCGCAATCGCACTTTACAATCCGATTTCCGTTTTCCTTTTGCACAATGTACAAGTGCAGTCCATATGGAAGTAAAATCTGATCATCCCATGAAACTCTATCTTGCAAGATACTCAAATACGTATCAAAACGCCCTGGGTCTTTAAATGAGGACAACATCGTCTTATACTTACGAAAGTCAATCGTCCCGTCAACTAACTCTTCTATCGTCGCACGATCATAATCAGCCATTTCTATCACCTCTCCCTATTAGCTTAATCTGTGCCCAGACCCGAATGTTGGCATTTCCAGTTCATCCTCTGTAATGTTCCAATCGGATGATAAGCCCCAGAAATCACGAAACTCATCGGTAAATTCCTTGCTTAATTCAAAACTGGTTGCATACATATGACGAACCTGAACGGAAGCATCTTTTTGCAGAATGCGTTCTTTTTCTTCTTTCATCCATTCGCGCGTTGGTTTACCCCTTTGCAATCTTTCAAGACGAATTTCTTTACGCCGCTCGCTCGTCTTTTGTGCATCCACGTAATAGGTGCCACCTTCATCCTTCGTAATTACCGCACCGTACACCTTTGCAGCATATTTCGGAAGCACGTAGCCTCCATTCAAGTCCTTTTCGATGTCTGCTGCACTTCTCTCAAGCGGATCGCCAAAACCTGGACCGCCGCGCAAGTAGTTTAAATAGAGGTCTGTGTTATCAAAAATCGCTTCCGTTGTAATGGCTTGCTTATCACGTTTGATAACTTTCGCATTCAATACTTTTTCGTATATCGGATTTTCTGGATCCGCATCTCCACCCTGAGGGAAAGGTAATTGTTTATCAAAACGTGATCGTAAATCTGTTCCGTGTGCCTCGAACCGATATCCAGATGCGGCAGGGTACCCGCCCATAAGTCCACAATCACTTGACATATAACCATTACCCATGAAGAACATCGTCCAGTCTCTGGCACCCCAAACCATACGGAGAGATTCCCATCCACAACCGCCGCGGCGTTTTCCGTATCCTCCAGTGTTTGGTTTAACCGATCTGCCGAGGTAAATAGTCGGCTCCATGATTTCCCAAACTTCCATATCTCCCATGTCGCCTTCTGGGTTCCAAATTGCAGCTCCGTTATCGATTCCATCTCTTACCGCACTGGCTCCGGTTCCTTCGGCAGCAGCTTCAAAACTGTTTACGGCATGAATCGCGTTAAACTGGTTATATCCGCCGCCTTGCAGCCAGTTACTTGTGTTCGCATTCCCTGCATTGACTTCTTCCAGATAGCCGCGTGCAAAATAACCACGACTCAGGCCGCGCCACAGCGGGCTCCAAGCAGAAACAAGGAAGTGCCAAGAATAACTGTGCGCAGTCCGGATATCATCAGGGTTCATCCATGCACCTTTTGGCAGATTAAACTTTGTCGCGAAATAAGCTCCGTCGTTAATCCGATCATTTGGCACCAATGTTTGAGTCATCATGACCCAAATCCCGCTTGTAAATGAAACCGGAACTGCATTGTAACTATGCCAGCCCCACCTGCTTGAACCTTCAAAGTCAAGCGCTAAATGACCGTCCCGCTCCACGATGATTTTGGATGGAGCATGCATAATCGTATCAATTTTCGCATATGGAGGCACTTCAACATCCGTGTGACGGTATGGAATATCTACAAATGATACTTGCCTGTACTTTCCTGGAATGAGCATCGCTTTAACACGATTGATCAGACCACGTCGGCCTTCTTCGATAACTTCACGGATAAACTGCTGATATGCGTCGACACCTTCCTCAGCAATGATGCCAAGAACGAGGTCACGAATCATGTGACATCCTGCTATCCGCGTCTTTTCATCAAGCACCCAATATTTAGTCGTTCGAATTGAACGTTGACTTTCAATCACCCAGTCCTGCAGGAGCTCATCTCTTTTTCCAATCTTCCGACATGCAACTTGGTACCCGTCGTCATAACGGGTGACTGGCCCGACTGTCATACTGCCTGGACCTGTTGCACCTGTATCAATAACGTGCGTCACACCGCCGACCCAGCCGACGACTGCACCGTCCCAAAACACTGGTACAAGTGTGTGCACATCACAAGGATGAACATTTCCAACTTGGCAGTCATTGTTGCAAAAGATATCGCCAGGTTCAATGCCTGGATTTACCTCGTAATTATGGTTCACCATGAACTTAATAGCTGATCCCATCGTACCTACGTGAATAATAATCCCAGTAGATGTAACTACAGAATCTCCTTCAGGTGTGTATAATGTGAAGCACAATTCACCCTCTTGTTCAACAATTGGAG
>JAKADF010000237.1:0-373 GCA_021820805.1 Bacillota bacterium | reverse complement strand
CCACTCCGCCGCGCAGTTTCGAGAATATTTTTTCATATCGAATTGGGTCTGATTGTTTAAATGTTAATTCTCGCAAACCAGCATAGAAACCGGTTTCTTTTGTAATATAATCTATCTCTTCACGCATCTCTTTAAGTGTCTTACCATCCCAGCCAATCGTTTGGCGGTACTGTTGACTCAGCAGACCATCTTGTTTTGCGTTTATGTCAACTTGGCGGATTGCCATACGAATTCCCTCCTTTTTGGATTCAGAATTATTTGTCTATTTCATGCAAATGGAATATACGATGTGTGTCTAGAACAGCCTCAAATCCTGTTGGAACAACAAAAGTACAGGATGGTGACTCAATAATCGCCAAACCAGTAACACGAT
>JAKADF010000236.1 GCA_021820805.1 Bacillota bacterium | reverse complement strand
TTTCACATTTGTTCCTTGCTGGCTGAGTTGTGTTACCTGATTTGCCATGATGTTTTGTGCATCTGCTTGAAGACGACCATCTATACTTAATTGCAATGTGTCACCAGGTGTTGGCGGAGGATTTAAGCCCAGTGACTCAACGGGGATACCCATGTTGTTAATGACAACCGCATTTCTGCCAACTTTCCCCTGCAAATAAGTCTCATACTCAGCTTCTACACCAGACTGTCCTACAATTTGGTCTAACTGATACCCCTTATATTTCTTAACCTGATTTCCCTGAATCCGCCCGACATATCCAAGAACTTGACCAGCCAGGTTTCCATGCAAGTAGGAACGCTTTGAGGAAACTACCAAACTGATGCCAGGCAGTTCCGATTTATGTTCTGCAATAAATGACACTTGTGAGTTATTCGCGTCTTGAAGCAGATAGATTTGGTCCTGCCAAGGATTATACGTCTTCATTTGCTTAATTAAGTTCTGTACGGAGATATTCAAAACAGGGGCTAGGTTATTTGCAAGCTTACTATAATCTTGAATATTCGTGTTATGAAGTCTCGTCATAACAATTCCCATTGTTGGAACATCATAAGCCAGCAATTGATGATTTGAATCATATATCCACCCGCGTTCAGGAAGAACCGGAACATACGAAATTTGTTGATTTGATGCATCTGCTCGAAATTTCGTACCTAAATTGACTTGCAAATAAGCTAAGCGAAATAATAGGCTTGACAGGGACAAAAAGACAACACCATAAATAAAGCTCACTCTTCCAGCAACCTTGCGAGCTTTTTTGGGTTGAATAGATTCTCTTTTTCTCTTGCTCATTGAAACCTCCACTAACTATCTAACCATTAGTCAATACTTGAGCTGATTATTCATCATCTGAGCATAAATTATATAGAATTACTATAGAAATTGCATTGAAAAACAGTGGTAATTATGAAAAAAAGTCACTCTGGGACCGCATCACCTGTCACTTTGCCCGTTTCATCCGGGATACCGCCAGGGACACCAAATGAAATAATGACTCCAAGAACAGCCAAAGCAACAACAGCAAAGAACGCAAGATGGATACTGTGCCCGAGTGCACCAATTAAAACATGCAAAGTTGATATTGGTAAATGGTTACGAAGAGATGTGTTTAACAAGAAGTTCGTTGCAGAAGTTGGATTGTTTAAACCCTTAGAAACAGGTAAAGCGCGCAGGGCACCTGATAATGATCCGTTCACGACGGTGCCAAGAACAGCTACACCAACGGTGCTGCCAAGGATTCGAGAAAACATATTCGATCCGGTCGCTATTCCACGCTGTTTCCAATCAACGTTTGATTGGATGGAAATAATTTGTACATTTGATGCCAGACCAAGCCCTAAACCAATAAGTAGATTATATCCGGCAATCAGCCAAGGTGAGATACCAGGTTGAATCGTTAGAAGGCAAAGTGCACCAACGAGACAAAAGACTAAACCACATACAGCAATTGTTCTATACCCAAAACTCCAGATAAGTTTTGCTGACAGAATAGATGCAATCGGCCAGCCGATAGAAATAGTTACAATGACTGCACCAGCTACAAACGCACTTGTACCGAGTACCCCCTGTGCAAAAGTAGGAATGAATGAGGAAGTTCCAAGTGTTATCGCTCCCGTTATAAGCGCTGAAATGTTCGCAATCGCGACAACGGGCCTCTGCATAAGCGACAATGGCAACATTGGTTGCTTCACTTTAGATTCTGTATACAAGAAAACCACAAACAAAATTACGGCAACAGCGAATGAACCAATAATCTGTGGTGACGTCCAAGCCCACTCTACACCTGCTGTAAGCAAGGCAAGAATCAGCAGGCAGACAGATGTAATTAAGAGGGCAGCTCCAATAAAATCAATTTTCGCCATATGGTGCTCTACCTTTTCATGAAGAAAGAAGACAATTCCAAGTATAGCTGCTATCCCGAGGGGAACATTGAGTTCAAAGATCCATTCCCAACCAATGGTCTGGACAATTAAGCCGCCAAGTGCAGGACCTACTACAGATGCTAACGCCCACATGCTGCTAAGCAAGCCCTGAACTTTTGCGCGTTCCGAGCCTGGATACAAGTCCCCTACAATCGTAGTCGCGATAGGTTGCACAGCTCCTGCGCCCAAACCTTGAACAGCCCGAAATAAAATCAACATGATTATGGAATGACTCAAACCGCAGAGAAGTGAACCAACGATAAACAGTCCTGTGCCAATTGCAAAAACTGGCTTTCTGCCATACAAATCAGCCAGCCGACCATATATTGGGATGGAAACAGCCTGAGTTAAAAGAAAAATTGAAAATACCCAAGCAAATTCCGAGAAACCACCGAGTTCTCCAACTATAGTCGGCATCGCTGTTGCAACAATCGTTCCTTCCATTGCGGACAGGAACATTGCGAGCATCAAAAAACCAGTAACAATAACACGATTTGTGGTTCGTTCCATTGCGTCATCCCCCCAGTCAAGCACCTGTTCACAAAAATCGTTAGAAAAACTCATAAAGAGTAAGGAGTTACTTGAATGAACTTGGTCAATTTATTCTACGTTATTGAAAAGTAGTTTTGGTATAATTTCAAGAAGTATTGGTTACTTTATTTGTCTGTGGCTCCCCGTCCATCAGCATCCGACACTGATCCGAAAACAAGAATCAATACGATATTAACGAGCATGTATGCAAGAAGGATCCAGTTTGCAACATCTGCCTTTGCATGCAAGGCCTTCTTTATATTTTATTTCGTACTTCGTAATAATATTGTAGCATACCACTTCCCCAAGAAAAAACGTCAAACAATCGTGATATAATAAAAGTAACTTATGATATCGTTTAATTGTTGAAAGGTTGGTACCATGGACAACTCGTCAAGCTCTTCTGACTTTATCCGGGAAATCATCAGTGAAGATTTGAAAACAGGTCATGTTAAAGAAGTTGTAACACGCTTTCCACCTGAACCGAACGGATATTTACATATTGGACATGCCAAGTCCATCTGCATTAACTTTGGAATTGCTAAAGAATATGGCGGCAGAACAAATTTACGCTTTGACGACACGAATCCTCTCAAAGAGGATGTTGAGTATGTAAATGCAATAAAAGAAGATGTTGCGTGGCTCGGCTTTGAGTGGAACGGGCTGTATTTTGCTTCCGACTATTTTGAGGAAATGTATAAGCGCGCAGTTCTGCTTATCAAAAAAGGAAAAGCATACGTAGATGACTTAACAGCTGAAGAACTCAGACAAACGCGCGGAACTTTAACAGAACCTGGTCAAGACAGTCCATTTCGGACACGAACAATCGAGGAAAATCTAGATTTATTTGATCGGATGCGTAAAGGCGAATTTGCAGATGGAGAAAAAGTATTACGAGCCAAAATTGATATGTCTTCTCCTAACCTGAACCTTCGTGATCCGGTTATTTATCGAATCTCGCATACAACGCATCACAACACAGGTGACAAATGGTGCATTTATCCGATGTACGCATTCGCGCACCCGCTTGAAGATGCAATCGAAGGCGTTTCTCATTCCCTCTGCACTTTAGAATTTAAAGATCAACGTCCTCTTTATGACTGGGTAGTTAATGAATGTGAGATGCCGCACATCCCTCACCAGTATGAATTTGGAAGACTTAATCTCACGAATACTGTGATGAGTAAACGTTACTTAAAGAAATTAGTGGACGAAGGACTCGTAGACGGTTGGGACGACCCTAGGATGCCAACGATTTCGGGGCTTCGCAGACGCGGGTTTACACCTGAAGCAATCCGGTCATTTGTTGAAGAACTTGGCATAACCATCGCAGGCGGTGAAGTGGATTACAAATTGCTTGAGCATCATGTCCGTCAAGATTTAAATCTGAAAGCTCCTCGAGCGATGGCCGTGATCCACCCGTTAAAAGTCGTTATCACCAACTATCCGGAGAACCAAGTCGAGATGCTGGAAACAGAGGTAAATCCAGAAGATCCGGAGATGGGCACAAAACAAATTCAGTTTTCCCGTGAAATTTATATTGAACAGGATGACTTTATGGAGGTTCCGCCCCCGAAGTACCATCGCTTGTACCCGGGCAATGAAGTTCGTCTTAGAAGTGCTTATTTTATCAAGTGCAATGATGTAATAAAAGACGAAAATGGTAATGTTGTAGAATTGCATTGCACTTATGATCCTGAAACAAAGAGCGGAAGTGGATTCACTGGCCGCAAAGTGAAAGGAACAATTCACTGGGTTGATTGTAAAAGTGCGATACCGGCAGAGTTTCGTTTGTATGAATCTTTGCTGAAAGAGGAATTTGATGAGGATTGCCCTCTTGAAGAGCGAATCAATCCAAACTCTCTTAAAATAGCAAACGGATATATCGGACAAGACCTTGAAAACACACAAGTACAGGAAAAGTTCCAATTCGTTCGACACGGCTTTTTTAATGTGGATCCGAAGGATACAACTAGAGACCACAAAGTATTTAATCTTATAGTCTCATTGAAGAGTTCGTTTAAAGTGAAACAGGCACCATCTAAATAATGAGCTATTGACTTGGCATCATTTAGAACAAAGGATTATCCAGATTAACGGCAAGCCGTTTTCAATACGGCTTGCCGTTTGAATTCATGAGTCATCAACTTGATAAAGGCATATACACGGAAAACTTAGTTCCCCGTCCTTGTGTGCTTTTTACTTCAATTTTCCCTTTCATTAAGTGAATAAAGCGGTAAGTAGCCATGAGTCCGAGCCCTGTTCCCGTAGCCTTCGTTGAGTAAAAAGGGTTCCCCAGTCTACTAATCTGCTCATTGTTCATACCAATTCCCGAATCAATAATATCTATAACAGCCAATTGGTTTTGTCGACGAACTTCAACAGTAAGTGTACCTCCATTCGGCATCGCTTCAATTCCATTTTTCATCATGTTCAACAAGGCCTGTCCAAATCTGCCTGGATCCACATAAATGTACAATGATTCCTCTAATTTTTGATTGATATCTACACTTCTTAACCTTGAATATGGTGAAATAGTTTCAATTATGTGTGCAACAATCTGTGCAGTATCTTTTAGTTCAATTTTTTCTATTTGAGGCTTAGAAGATGATAAATAATTATCAATAATAGAACCAGCACGATCTAGCTCTGACAAAATAGTATTTATATATGTTAACTGCTTTTTATCTTCAATCATTTCATTTAAAAGCTGTAGAAATCCCCGGCATACAGTTAAAGGATTTCTAATTTCGTGGGCAATGGATGCTGTAAGTGCACTAACAAGTTGTACTTTTTCTAAATCCTGCATTTTTCGAGTCATCACAATATTATCATTCATAATTTCGATTATAAACACCATTATTGCAATACAAAGTGCTTCTATTAAGGCCCATTCAAAAAGAAAACTTAAATGCCAATGAGTTATGGGGTATCGAATAGCTACAAAGATAATATTTAATGACACGATTGCAACATTTAAACTAACTGCCACTATGATTTTTTTCACTCGTGAGTAACTCTTGAAATGTGGAAATAGACAAAACGCTATCGCCAAAATAGGCAAAAAAGTGATTGTCATTTGGATAAAACCAAATCCACCGATGATATATCGATAGAGAAAAGTGACTACAATAACAAAAATACCAGCTTCATATCCTCCGTACAGAATCCCAATAAGCAGTACCACGATTCTTAAGTCATATATCTGACCGGGAAGGAGTGTGAATGGAAACGACATACATAAAAATGCAGCTACGCTGGATAAAAGTCCAATTGTCCACTTAGCGTATCTTCCTTTGAATAAATAATTTAATGCAAATTCTCCTAGTATTAGTAAGAGAATAATAAAAACCATGCGTTATGCAGTTGCTCTCAATAATTGGGTACTGGTAGATTCGAACCATCTCAGTTCCAACCTTGTTGGCCAAAACTTCTGGATGAGTGTTGCAAAA
>JAKADF010000235.1 GCA_021820805.1 Bacillota bacterium | reverse complement strand
CTCACTTTGAATGCCCCTCATCGACCAGCTTTTTAATAGCAGTCATTAAAGTGTCCAACACTTGCTCATTCGTATCTTTTTCATTAACTTGAATTAAATTTCCAAAACGAATTGTCAAACGCCCAAACAGCCGATAAGGACCGATTATAGCTGCTGGTACAACCGGGCTGCCCGATTTACGGGCAATAAACGCGACGCCTGGTTGACCCTGTCCTAATTTGCCCCCTTTTGACCGATGACCTTCCGGAAAAATAACTAAGCATTCACCGCTTTTCGGAACAGAAAGTGCATATTTTATTGCAGATTTGTCTTGTCCTCCTCTATTTACTGGAAAAGCACCAATGACCAATAAAAGCCTACTTACTACTTTCACTTTAAATAATTCGGACTTGGTCATAAAATGAACATACCGAGGTATAACCGAACCTAAAACTGGCGGATCGAAATTATGTATATGATTACAACAGACAATCAAAGATCCGGTGTGCGGAACTTTTTCTAAGCCTATAACATGAAGTCGAAAAAATATTCTTGACACAACGATTACAGAATTACGACAAAATTGATAGAATGGATGTCCCCAGCAATTCTTTACTTTGTTCATTTTCTAACCCGTTCCACTAAAACTAATATTTCATTTACAATTTCATCAACGGTTTTATTTGTCGAATCAATTGATATAGCATCATCAGCTTTTTTTAGAGGTGCTACATCACGAGATGCATCACGCTCGTCTCGAATTGCCATAGCTTGCATAATTTCTTCTAACGAGACATTGTATCCTTTACGAGTTAGTTCGGCAGCCCTTCGCTTTGCTCTCTCTTTTAAGTCTGCAGTAAGAAAAATTTTCAAATTTGCATTTGGTAATACTATAGTCCCAATATCTCGTCCGTCCATAACGACCGAATACCTTGTTGCAAACCCCCTCTGCCATTCTGTAAGCAACGCCCGTATCCCTTTATGAACAGCAACCTGCGAAACAATATCAGATACTTCTGGACCGCGCAACTCATGTGTAACATTATTACTGTTGATAAACACATCCAAAAGGCCATCAGAATTTTTATCAAATCGAACTTGATGACGCTTAACCTCGCTCAGTAATTCAGTTTCATCAGATACTGAACACCCAGCTTTTACAGCAATTAAGGAAATGGCGCGATACATAGCCCCCGTGTCAACATACAGAAACTTCAATCGTCGTGCCACCAATTTTGCAACTGTGCTCTTTCCGGCACCAGCAGGGCCATCAATCGCGATACTAATATGAGACATGAAAGACGCTCCTTCGGCTACTCGTCCGCGCCTAGAACCTAAAAAAGGCAGGCATCCACCCGCTGCACTTCCGCTTTGTGTAACGGAAGTAGACAAGAAACACTAATCTATTATCAAAGTCATACTAGCATACTACTCAAAAATATTGCAATGACTTGAATTTCGACTAATGCGTAAACGAAACCACAGGTAAGATAACCTCAGGTTGGTCTCCACTAACTTGAAATGTCTGACCCGGGGCAGGTAAAAATAAGTCTGGATTGTCATCGTCAATTGAAATGTATGCAGTACCTTTACCGGAAGATCGAATTTGAAGCTTATCCCCTTCATGCACAACTAATGTTAGTGAAGTTGTTGTGAACTTCAGCAAAGGTTTCCCGTTTAGCGTTACTGTGATATCTGGACTGGGATTCCTTATTAACAGATGTGGGAATTACTGCAGCAGGTTGCTCCACAAACCGTCCTTCAATCCTGTCTACATATGTCCGTACGGGTCCAAACGAAGTTAAGAATTGAGCAACAACTAATACAGAGAAAGTGCCAAAAGCAATTGGAACTATCCATCCGTCTATGTAACCTGTCAATTTTTGAAGCAACTTATGGTTTGAAGCCTGCGACATGGTTATCCCCCCATGTCAAATTTTATGCAGTCCAAGCCTTGCTATGTCAGATTATTAATGAACCGTTGCCTCATAAAGGTGTACTGAATAATTCGCTGACGCACTGATTCTTTCATTCCGATGAATTTTAAGGAAGCCGACGCGAAACCTAGGTCATTTCGATCACTCAGACGAATGACAAGACATTTTGTACTGATTTCAATAACTCGTCCTGCCTTTAAAGGCAGTTGAAACTGTGCATGTATTTCTTGCCCTGCATGTAACGTAACAGCCCTCGGTAATAATAAAGACATTCCGCCACCGCTAATGTCTCGGGTATAGACCTTCGTACTAGCTGGTTTTCCTGTTTGTGAAACTTGAATTTTGACTTCTAAATCAGCCGATACACGGACAAATTCTCTGCGTTGTTCTCGTTCCACTCTTACGACTTCTGGTGAATCAACCTGCAATACTTTCATGGGCATTTCCAACAACTCATAAACTCTAGTTTCGTAAGTGCAAATTGATCCATCCATGGCGTGAAACTCAATCCATATTGCAGAACCTACACCGTCGTTGTATGGGCGATGATCAGTACTATGCAGCGGCAGTTCAATATACATAAACTTGGGCGAAATATCCGCCACTTTTGATTGATAAAATTCTTTCGCACCACTAGACAGCCATACCCGAATTGTTTGACCAACAGCTGGCGTAGGAATGATTACCTCCCCCTCTACTCCTCTGTATCAGCTATTATACTAAATTCGCAGGAGGGAGGTACTGGTATTAACTCCTAAAATTATGTGTGTCGAGTTAATTGTTCAATTGACATCTCTGCTCCAGTACGTGCATTCATCAAAATTCGGTAGGTTTCCTTTCCAGCGACACCGTAAAATAAAACTGCAGGTTGATAATCCCCTGCGTCATCCATCGCAATTACGTTCTCTTCAGATTTAATTTGGAAATGAGACGTTAGTTTTTTATGCAGGGACTCAGAAGAATACACCCGTTTCGGGACACTTTGAACCGGGTGGTTGTAATAGGCCCTTCCATCGTACCCAATAATAGTTCCATCACTAAGTGACACCTGTACTGATATGTTTTGATTTAGAACCAGCTGATTTTGGAAAATCGGGACAAACACTAAATAAGCTATATTATCATACTGCGTTTGTGAAAAAATCTTCGGATTTACAATCCCATGTGAAGTCAACCATGCTTTTGCATCATCTATTGATTGTACAAAATCGTATGACCCTTTTGTCTCAGGATGGTCAATATCAAAATACAGAACGTGACCGCCGTGTTGGCTGACATGAGCTGAAAAAGTACCAGACGGTAATTTCCCGTCAATAACAAAGACAGGTATATCTGCATGTTGACTTGGCTGCCCTACTTTAAAGCTGCCCGTATCTGTAATTCCAAAATACTTTGCGACAATCGTTTTAGCCCGTGCAGCAGAGATAGCCTGCTCATTACTAAGCGCATCCGTATTTTTTATCTTTGTACCAACCAGTGACTCAGAAGGTTCAAGAAAGCTGGCTGTTTCGGAATCAACAGTACGGAGACCATCAACAATTTGATTATCCGCTTGCCCGTTACCTGGATGACCAACTTGATGAATTGCGTCAATCCATTTTGCATTGTGATCTATAACATCAGATTGTACTTCAGATATGTCTTTCGTAATTTGCTTTGATTCCGAATAATAGTTCTCGAGTTTATGGTGTATAGCAGGATCAGTGCCAGTTGCACTCGTATCAATCCAATTTGCAGTATCTTTAGTTACGGCAGCTAAGTATGCTTGAACACTGTGAAGCGGCATAAGTTCAAATGGCAAACGACCAACATCCGTCTGTGCAGCATAACTTAAACGCCATATATGACGTAAATGTGATTGAAAAGCAGCTTTGTCTCCGCTAATTAGTGATTTTCCTATCTCGTCTTCCATGCCAACTGTGTGGCTGCCAAGGTTGTGTAATGACGATGTATACTGATTTTCAACTTGTTGCGCCAACGAAGCACGTTGCCTGCTTTGGTTATATCCCCCCCATCCCAAACCACTGCCGAGTACAACGAGTGCGATTACGGGCGCAGCTACCCATGTGGTCCGGTGTAACAAAATAATCCCTCCTGACTCCGTTCATCGGCAAAATATATGTTGCCCAATTTGTGTTATTTCCGGTCGAGACCATATCCATGAACTGGTTGCTGTCGCTGGGTTATAGTAGTAAACGGCTCCCTGCGAAGGATCTGCTCCGTGGAGCGCCTTCATTACAGCCCGGTAACAACTCTGCTTTGGCTGCAGATTTATCTGACCGTGGGATACACATGTAAATGCGCCAGGTTGGTACACAATTCCCGGAATAGTATTCGGAAAGCGTGAATCTTTAAGACGATTAAGAATGACTGCAGCTATTGCTACTTGCCCTTTAAATGGCTCCCCTCTGGCTTCACCATTTACCACATGCACCATTAAATTAATGTCAGATTTTGAAATACCATTTACCTGACTTGGAATATTTGCTGCAGAGTTAGATGAACTTTGCTGTCCTTGATTGTTTGCCGCACCAGAAGATTGACTGGTATTTGAAGATTTTGGATGCCATGCTTTTGTACTATCGGCCAGTTTAACTTTTGTTTTCATATTTACCAGGCCAGTTACAGGAAGTCCAAAATTGTACTGAAAGGTCCTAACCGCCCAGTATGTGTCCCAACTGAATGTGCCGTCAACCTTCCCCCAATAATATCCAATGAATCGCAACCGCTGTTGCAATTCATCTACATCATACCCTTGGGATCCGATCGCAAGATTTCGTGCAGAAAATGCTGCTGGAGTAGACGTCGATAAACTCATCGCTGCAATTAAAATTGCAACCGTTGTCATAAGCCGAGCCAACCACTTGTTCACTGTAGAGATACGCTCCCTCCCAACGATGATGCAGGCCCTAGTGAACAGTAGTTTGGCTCATTAAAAAGTAAATATGCCTGTCTTGGCGACAGGCATATCAAGATTCTTTGTATGTGTATGAATAAGGGTTGATTTCCTCAATTTAATGGAGCAATATCGAATTCTTCTTCATTGTCACACAAGCACCGTTTGAATCCAGTCTCTATATGACCTTTCGCATCACGTATACCGCGCAAAATGAAACTCTCTCCACATTTTCTGCACCGAATGTGCACCTTAATTCTTTGATTGGACAACAACATGTCGTCGCTCACTCTTTGTAACGCGAGTGTTTCCGACCGCATTGTGGTACCTCCTAATCTATAAAGACGAATGAGCATAGTATGGACGAACACTTATGTACATAAACTTGCTAAAACCCATAATTGCATTCGGCATATCCCTCTAAAAGTCCTGCCGTAAAATTAGGCTTACACCCAATCTCTCAATTTCGATGCTGATATTAAATGCTTGATTCCTGCAATATAAGATGCTAAACCGAAGTCGGTTTTATACTTCGCTGCAATTTTATAGACTGTCCAAAAGCTAGAATACATTATACTGGACAATTTCGACACAACTTCAGCAGATGTCCAGAAGTACCCGTCTCGATTTTGAACCCACTCAAGATAAGAAATTATTGATCCACCTAAATTAGCTAATATATCTGGTATCAACAAAACTCCCTTTTGATCCAACACAGAAATTGCTTCACGCGACATGGATTGACTAGTCGCTTCGACAACGATGCAAGCCTGTATGCGATTTACTTTTTCTGCTGTTAACTTGAAGTCTAATCCAGTAAAAACCATAATATCACACGCTTGTTCCAACAACTCTTCGTTTGAAATATTTTTTTGATATAGTTTTGTGACGGTTCCAAACGAATCTCGCCTTTCTAAGAGATCATCGATATCTAAACCTTGGTCACTGTATATGGCACCGTATGCATCCGAAATCCCTACAATAAAGGCACCTGAATCATACAGGGATTTAGCCAGCGAACTGCCAATATTCCCAAAGCCTTGGATAATAATTCTATTGCTTTTTAGACTTAATTTTCTTACCTTTAGAGCTTCTGAAATACAAATATAAGGGACTATTGCAGAAACTTCGTC